>JAEUKL010000160.1 GCA_016793005.1 Rhodospirillaceae bacterium
ACCTGCTGATCGGCCAACCGCTTCCCAAAGGCCTGCCGCTCTTTGGCCCATGCAATCGCTTCTGCCGTTGCGGCGCGCGCCATGGCCAGCATGGCCGCGACACCACTGAAGCGTTCCGTGCTCAACTGCGGCCCCAGAGACATAAAGCCTTCATTCTCTTTGCCAACCAGATGAGTGACAGGCACCGGCACATCTTTAAAATTCAGCGTACCGATATTGGCGTTGTACCAGCCCAAACCGGGCGCAGGAGCGCGCGTGACGCCGGGGTGGCGTAAATCCACCCACAACAGCGACAACCCGCCAATGCCGGGGCCGCCCGTGCGGGCCACAACCAACGCCATGTCGGCGCGCATCGCCGATGAAATCAGCGCCTTGCTGCCGTTCAACACATACCCATCACCTTTGCGTTCAGCCGTGGTTTGAAAACCCGCCACATCCGAGCCCCCTGTGGACTCAGTGACAGCGAAAGCCGTTTTGATTTCGCCGGCCAAAATGGGCTTTACGAACTTGGCGATCACATCCGGATGTCCACTGGCCACCAGCGGCGGCACCGCAATGGAGTATGTGGCAAGGTCACAATAGACCAGCCCAGAGCCGTGGCGATGGAACTCCTCGGCGAAGATAATGCGGTGATAGAGATCAGCGTTTTCCAGCACGCCGCCGTACGCAGCCGCAAACCCCATGCCGTACACACCGGCCGTAACGGCCTTTGTATAGAGATCATCGGGGAATGTGCCTGTCTTTTCCCAGGCGCTTAAGTGGGGTGTAATTTCGGCATCGATGAAACCGCGCAGCTTGTCCCGCCAAGCCGCATGCTCAGGCTTCAGGAATGGGCTGGGTGGCCGCAATGCATCGAAATCAGCCGCTGAAACATCTAC
Organism: Rhodospirillaceae bacterium; assembly: GCA_016793005.1. GTDB lineage: Bacteria > Pseudomonadota > Alphaproteobacteria > Rhodospirillales > Rhodospirillaceae. The sequence goes on from JAEUKL010000160.1 coordinate 879, forward strand.
CATCCCCGCCCCCACTGCAAAAAGCTCTGCGCCATGTTACGGCGCTTTTCCTGAGGGACGGAAGTAGAAATCAGCCGCCGGGCTTCACGCACGCATCGGGCTCCGCAGGCGGTAGTGATGCCGAACTGGTCTGTTGCGGTGGCGCGTCTTGCGCTTCAACCTTCCGCGCAAGATCGATGATGCTTTGCGGCAGCGGCTCTTGCGCAAGGTCATCAAAAATTCCGCTCAGCTTGCGGTTCAGCCATGTACCAAATGGACCGCTGTCATCGGGCTTGGGGGCTTTGTCGGTCATACGCTGCGGCGAAAGATTTGAGGGCGTGCCCAAATATAGTTTCGCCGCCGCACACAACCAATCGGTATTTAAGCGTTAAAAAGCGTGTCAGCGTTATGGCACGGGCTGGCGTGACACCTTCTTGCCTTCGCGGTCTGAAACCGGGCGCTTGGCTGTGTGGGGATTGGGAATGCCGGTGACGAACGCCTCCACCTGCGCACGGGCGCGAAAGACCCGGCTTTTCACCGTCCCCACCGTACAGCCCAGAACGCTAGCCGCTTCCTCGTAGCTCAGGCCACTCCCGCAAATCAGTACAAGCGCCTCGCGTTGCGCCCGTGGCAGCTTGGCCAAGGCTTGGCCCAACTCGCGTACGAGAATTTGGTTCTCCTGAACCGCCGCACGCGACAATAACGCTTCGGGCAGTTGGTCGATGGGCACAACCCTGCGGCTGGGTTTACGCATCCAGCTTACGAACTCGTTGCGCAAGATTCGGTACATCCATGCATTGAAGTTCGTGCCCATCGTAAACTGCGTGCGAGCCGCCAGGGCACGCATGGCCGCTTCCTGCAGCAGGTCATCCGCCAAGGCACGATTTCCGGTTAGTGAAATGGCGTAGCCGCGCAGACGCGGCAGAGCTTCGACAAGCAGTTGATCAAACGTTTTGTCGGACATGTTCCAATCCTCCCGGACATGATCGGGCAACGCGTGGCGCTGCATCCGATCTCACGTTCGCGTCGCCTGCATCAACGCTCTGATCCGATGAGGTGTTGCGCCAAGATCGAGAAACCCCCGGTGAAGAGGGGCCGTCTGGCCTATCGCAGGCCCCTTGGAATCGGCCCTAAGTCATTGTAAGAATGTGATAATTTTAAGCAGAAGCGCATCTCTCAGCGCCCTTTCGTTTCGGGCTGTTCCTGGGCATGCTGCGTTTCAGGCTTTGCAGTCCAGTTTTGTTTTTTTAGCGCACACCAGCCCGCGTCATGAACCGCCCTCATATCTCTGCACGTCTCGTGGCGTTGATGGCCATCAGCGTCATTGTCTTGGTCCTTGCGGCTGTCGGTACAACGATTTTGGTGCTGCGGGTGAACTTGAATGAAAGCTTTGCGACGGCCAGCGCCGAACGGTGGGCGGCAACCGCAGCGAAGGAACTGCTGGACCGCCCCGACCCCAGCGTTCTGAAGCTGAGCGAAGCCGAAGAACGGGCACTGCTGAATGTGCTGTCCCCCGGCGGTATTGTTGATTACCGCATCCTCGATGCAGACGGCCGCGTCGTGCGCACAAACCGCACCGAGACCATAGGCGCAGTACTGACGCACACCCTACAGACCCAAATCGCCGAGGCCGGAACACTGGCTTTTCTGATCGACCCCTTACGCAACCGCCCGCTCCAGGGCGGCCAGGCGGAAGGCTATGCCGTGCTTAAACGCGACAACACGGTGCTCGGATACGTCGGCATTCGGCTGGACCGCGCCGAAGCAGGGCAGGACATTTTCAAATTTGCGGAAGTCGGCCTGATCGTTTTTGCCGTCGTGATTCTGGTGATCGGCGTGCCGGCCGTGGTGGTGCTGTACCGCCACCTTGATGCGCGCGGCGTACTGGAGCAGGACCTCAAACGCCGCACGGATGACCTGATGCGCGCCGAAGAGATCGCCAACGTCGGCCACTGGATGCTGAAGCGTGATACCGAGGTGTACGAATGGTCGCCCGAGATGTACCGTATCTACGGCGTAAACCCGGACACATTCACGCCGTCATCAGCCGCGGTTTTGTCGCGCTGCCACCCCAAGGACCGGCAGAAGGCCTCCGCGGCAAGCCTGGAAGCCATCAAAACCCGTCAAACAGTACGACAAGATTTCCGCATCAAACGACCCACGGGCGAGATTCGCCACACGGAAAACTTCATCGACTGCATCTTCGATAAAAATGGGATTGGCGTTGGTTATTTCGGGGTGACACGCGATGTCACTGATCGCGTCCAGCAGGAAATGGAGCTGCGCGCCGCACGCGACAGCTTGCAGACACAAGCAAACGAATTAACCAGTATGGCCCGTGAGTTGGAAAGCGCCATCGAGAAATCCGAACGCGCCAATACCGCCAAGGGTGATTTCCTGGCGATAATGAGCCACGAACTGCGCACGCCCATGACAGGTATTCTGGGCATGGCCGACCTGCTGCGCCTCAGCGGACTGTCGCGCGATCAGGAACAGCTTGCGGAAAACCTGATCGTCTCGGCGCACTCACTGCTCGACCTTTTGAATGACATCCTGGACTTTTCCAAAATCGAAGCCGGTAAAATCGAGATCGAGCATGTGCACTTCTCGTTGCACCGCCTGATTATGGCCCTGCAGCGCCTGTTCGACCCCGCCATCCGTGAGAAGGGCAATCAGCTCACGGTCGAAATCGAGCCCGGCACGGTCGATATGGTGATCGGCGACCCCAAGCGCTTCAATCAGATTCTGGCTAATCTGGTTTCGAACGCCAACAAGTTCACCGAACGCGGCAGCATTTTTGTCATTGTGTCATCGCGCCCACAGCCTGACGGCACCCACGCGATCCAGGTCAAAGTGCGCGACACCGGGATCGGCATGTCGATGGTTGATCAGCAGAGCCTGTTCAAACCATTCACGCAGGCCGACACGTCGACCTCGCGCCGCTACGGCGGCACCGGGTTGGGGCTGTCGATCTGTAAGCGCCTGTTGGATGCCATGGACGGCGAGATTTCCGTCAGCAGCGCCAAAGGTGAAGGCTCAACCTTTATTGTGCGGCTGGCCTTGCCGCCCGGTGATGCCGCCCAGGCGGTTGATCGGTCGTTGGCTGCAGCCCCGCAAATTCAGAACAACGGCGCGCAACAGCGCCGCTTGCGCATCCTGATCGCCGAGGACAACGACATCAACCGCGCCTTGTTCCAGAAAATGCTGGAACGTTTGGGTCACCGCGCCGAAACCGCCGTCAACGGCAAAGAGGCTATTGATCTGGCGCTGCACAACGTATTCGACATTATCCTGATGGATATTCAGATGCCGGTGATGGATGGCCTTCAAGCCACGGCCACCCTGCGCGCGAAAAGCGGGCCCTTCGGTCGGCTGCCGATTGTGGGCCTGACGGCCGATGCCATGATCTCGCATCACAAAGCCTATTTGGATGCGGGCATGAATGCCATCGTCACCAAGCCCGTGGACTGGCAACGGCTCGCTGCCGTGATGGCCGACCTCACAGGATTCGCGCCGTTGTCCGGTGCGGAACCCGCAAACGATGCGCCTGCGCCAGAACGTGTCTCAACCGCCCCCACCGATCCCAGGCCGCCGGCAAGCGACGTTATTGACGTCACCACGATCAGCGACATGCTGAAAGTATTACCCCGCGAAATAGTCACAAGCCTGTTTGAGCGTTTTATCGAGCAACTTGATACCTACTTGGCGAACATTCATAACGCCCGCGCGCAAGGCGATCTGGGCAAAGTCCGTAGCGCTGCGCATACCTTGCGCGGGATTAGCGCGCAGTTCGGTGCGAACGGCGTCGCCGAATTGGCAAAAGCCATCGAAGAAAAAGACGCAGATCTTGCGACCATCAGCGAGACAGCGCAAACACTGACGGGCATTGCGGCCCAAACCAAAGACGCCGGGCGCAAACTGTTGAACGAACTGCAAGGCTAGCGCTCCACATGGCCGGGGACGCCCCTGGCGATATCCACGGACAAATCGAGATTGCATGAGCATTTTGGTGATTGGCGGCGGCCCGGCAGGATTAATGGCTGCCGATGTTTTAAGCTCCGCCAGAGTAAGCGTTGATCTGTTCGATGCCATGCCCAGCGTGGGGCGTAAATTCCTGATGGCGGGCAAAGGCGGGTTGAACATCACCCACTCCGAACCGTGGGACGCGTTTGTGGCACGCTACGGCGCGCGCAGCGCCATCATTGAAAAACACCTGAAGAATTTCACGCCAGATGATTTTCGCGCCTGGGTGCATGCGTTGGGCGTGGAGACATTTGTGGGCAGTTCGGGCCGCGTGTTCCCGAAGGAAATGAAAGCCGCCCCGTTGCTGCGGGCCTGGCTGCGCCGGCTGCGCGCCAATGGCGTGCAATTTCATATGCGGCACAAATGGGTGGGATGGGATCGCGAAAAACTGAAATTTGAAACGCCACAAGGCAGCGCGGTCTTCAGTGGCGATGGCGTTGTACTGGCTTTGGGTGGCGGCAGTTGGCCGCAGTTGGGCTCGGACGCGGCCTGGGTGAACGTGCTGCGCGGACGCAGCGTTGATATTGCCCCCCTTCAGCCCTCGAACTGCGGCTTTGATGTGAATTGGAGCGCATTTTTCCGCGAAAAATACGCAGGCGCCCCCATTAAGGCCGTTGTCGCCTCGGTTTCCGGGCCAGGCGAAGACATGATCCGCCGGCAAGGCGAGTTTGTGGTCACAAGTACGGGCGTGGAAGGCAGTTTGATTTACGCGCTTTCGGCAAATTTGCGTGATACCATCGCGATGCACGGCAAAGCCGTGCTGTGGCTGGATCTCGCCCCCGGCAAAACGCACGCACAGCTAGAACAAAGCCTCCAGAAGCCGCGCGGCCGAAAATCTCTGCCAAATTTCCTGCGCGAGTATGCCGGGCTTGAAGGTGCAAAGGTAGGATTACTGCGTGAAGCGCTGAAGCCTGATGACTTTGCGAATACAAAGCATCTGGCTGCAACTATCAAAGCCTTCCCCCTCACCCTGATCGCCACACGCCCACTGGGCGAAGCCATCAGCACCGCCGGCGGCGTGCGCTTCGACGCGCTTGAAGAAAATTTGATGTTGAAAAATATACCCGGCGTTTTTGTTGCCGGTGAAATGCTGGACTGGGACGCGCCCACGGGCGG
>JAEUKL010000208.1 GCA_016793005.1 Rhodospirillaceae bacterium
CATCGGCCTGCTGCGGGTGATGGCGAAGGCACCGTTCGAACGCGGCAACCGCCTCCTCGGTCCGGCCATACCGCTGCAATAACCGGCCCAACGCGACAAACGCCTGTCCGTGCGCTACAGTGCGCGCGGCAAAACTCTGAAGCACGGCGATGGCCTGGTCTTTTTCACCCACCTCATCCAGCGCTTCCGCCAGCCCCAGCACCACCGCAACATCATCAGACTTTTTTGCGTATGCGCGCTGAAAAATCGGGATCGCCTCTGACGCTTGCCCGAAATGCGCCAGTGTCCGCGCAAGATTGAGTTGAGCCCCCACGTCCTGGGGGGCCGCGTCCACAACAATGCGAAAGTGTTTGATCGAACCGTCACTCAGATTCAAATTTGCGCAGACCGTCCCCAACATCGCATGAGCCGGCATATAGGCCGGGCGCGCGGCCAGCGATTTCGTCAGGTGCTCTTTCGCTTCTTCAAACCGTTTTGCATCAACGCAGAGCGCGCCCAGCAGGTAGAGCGCCTGCGGCTCCTTGGGGGCTTGCGCCAGGACTTTACGGTAATAGATTTCCGCGCGGGCGCGGTCGCCCGCTTGGTGCGCGCGCTTGGCCTCGGCAAAATCCTTGTCGGTTGAGCTACCCGGCATCAGACGCCCTTAAAACCCCAGGCCTTAACATGACAGGCCCTTAAAGCCCTGACAGAAGCGATCTGGCTTCAAATCGCATCAGGATCAATAGCCGTTTGGCCCGCCACGCGAATCACGTCGTCGATGCTGGTTTCGCCCAAGTAGGCTTTCAGTAAGCCGTCCTCGAACAGATCGCGGAACTGGTGTTGGCGCGCGACACCCATCAATTCATGCGTTGGCCGCTGGCGCATGACCAGATCGGCGATGTCGTCCGTCATGGCCGACACTTCGTAGATGCCCAAACGGCCCTTGTAACCCGTCCCCTGGCACGCCTTGCACCCCGTGGCCGCGAACCATTGCGGCTTGTCGGGTAATAGCCCCGGAAAGCGCGTTTTCAAATCTTCACAGCGCATCTTGATTTGAGCCGACGGCTCTTCCGGCTTCTTGCATTGCGGGCACAAGCGGCGCACGAGGCGCTGCGCCATCACCAGACGTACCGATGACGACACCAGGAACGGCTCGACCCCCATGTCGGTCAGGCGGGTGTAAGCACCCAACGCATCGTTGGTGTGCAGGGTCGAGAACACCATGTGACCGGTCAGCGAGGCCTGCACGGCGATTTGCGCCGTTTCAAGGTCGCGGATTTCGCCGATCATGATGACGTCAGGGTCTTGGCGCAAAATCGAGCGAAGCGCACGCGCGAACGAATACCCGATGTCGGACTTCGTCTGCACCTGTGTGACGCCTTCAATCTGGTATTCCACCGGGTCTTCGACGGTGATGATTTTGCGTTTGCCGTCCTTAATAAAATCCAGCGTGGCTTTCAGCGTGGTCGATTTGCCCGAACCCGTAGGGCCCGTAACCAGAATGATTCCGTGCGGCTCGTTGGCAAGCTTGGCGAACATCTCCAAATGGTCGGCCGCCATGCCGATATTTTGCAACGTCAGCGCTTTCTGTTCTTTCAGCAGCAGACGCATAACGATTGACTCGCCCCACAGACCCGGCAGGCACGAAACGCGGATATCAAGTTCGATCCCGCTGATGCGCGTGCCGATGCGTCCGTCTTGCGGCAGGCGCCGCTCGGCGATGTCCATGCCGGCGATGAGTTTCAGGCGCGAAGCCACCGCATCGAAGCGCGAACGCGGCAGCACCAGACGGCGCTGCAGCACACCGTCGATGCGGTAACGGATTTCGAATTCAGTTTCTTTGGGTTCGAAGTGAATGTCCGACGCGCCTTGCCCCAAGGCCTGAGCAAGCGTGTTGGACACCAGTTCGACAACCGGCGCTTCTTCGGCCAGTTCGCGCAAGTGCGCCACATCGCCGTCGTAATCGCGCCCTTCGTTGGAGAGCGCACGGCGCACCACGTCGATCATCAGGTCAAGATCACGCGCACGCACCAGCCACCACTGCGTCTGGCCGTTGAAGCTGGCCGCGATGGTTTCCTGCAACAATGGCAGCAGCGGATCGCGGCAGACGCAGTTCAACGTGCCCGCATCATCAATCCAGGTCAGCGCCGACTGGTCGAACCACCACTCCGCATCAATGCCAAGCGTACGGATGGCCGCCGCATACAACTCGGGCGCTTGCGGCAGGGCTTCTTGGGTGATGAGCGGCAGGCCAAGCTGGGTCGACAGGCACTCAAGCACATGGTCTTCGGAAATTGCCCCCAGGCGAATCAATATCGCGCCTAAACGACCGCCATACATTTGCTGAAATGACAGGGCGCGGTTCAGGTCGCCTTCGCCCAACAGGCCGCGCTCAAGCAGCATCTCGCCCAAGCGGCCTTTCAGCGGCGCAAAAACTGGCGCCGGGGCTGTCAGCGTTGGCTCGATGCGCTCAAGGCTTTCCACTTACATCCCTTTCGGACGGCGTGGCTGAAGTTGCGTGCCCGTGAGCAGGCTGATCAGGTGCGCCCCCGTAACCAGGATCAGCAGCGCCGTGAAAATGGCAGCACCGCGGTACGGAAACAGGCGGATTTGGCCGGGCGCAGGCTGTTTACGACCCTGGAAATACAGCCACACCATGACAGCGATCTCAACGCACAGCAGGCCAATCGTTATACTAATTTGCGACAAAGCTCGGTCCTCAGGTCAGATAGATTTCATTCATTATAGCAGATGCGCTAGCCGGTACTCGCACCCGTCGGGTCAACAATTTTGAGTTTTTTCTCGCCCGCAGCGTCCGCAGGCGGCTTACCCGGATCACCCTGACGCCACTGCACCTTACGGTCCTCAATCAACATGCGCAGGTTAACTTGCGAGCGCATATCCTTAACCGTTTTGTTGGCCATCCGGTACCACTTGGCCGCTTCTTCGTAGTTCGGCTCACCGACATCGCCATTCTGGTAAATCAGACCTAAGGAAAAGGCAGCATCCGTATTCCCGCTTTCGGCCGCGGCTTCGTAGAGGGGTATTGCAGCGCAGACACTTTTAGAGATGCCGCCGAAACCATTGGCGATCATGGCGCCAAGCCAGTACTGCGCGAAGCTGTACCCTTGCTTCGACGCGAGTTCCCAGAGCTCGATGGCTTTGTACTCGTCTTTCGGAAGGCCGACGCCCTGGGCATAGGCAGTACCTAAAAAATACTGGCCCAGGGGGTTCTCCTGGTCGGCTGCGGCCTGGAACAGTGCAACCGCACGCTCGGCGTCCTTTTCGATGCGATCACCCTTCACGTAGCGCAAGCCCAATTCAATCTGCGCGCCCATATCGCCCTTGGCTGTCCGCGCGATGAGTTCGCCGGTGGAAAGCGTCGTCGCCGCCACATAAGCCTCGTTTGCTGCAATCGTCGCAGGCGTCGGCAGGCTGGACCAGCCCGTACGATGACCGCCGCAGGGAATACTGTCGGCCGTTTTCGCAACCGGAGCCGCAGAGTCCTTTTTCTGGGCCACACACGCCGCCACGGCGACAGACAAGGCAACGATCAGAACACTCTTGGTCGCAACGCTTTTGGTCAGCAAACTCATATCTCACTCGCTCTTGGAATTATCAGCTTAAGTTAAGTCAGGTTTTTGACGGCGCAACCGGGCCTACTGTTTGGGCGCAATACCAGCGTCCGGCGCACCGGCCCCAACCGGCATCGTGCTCGGCGACGGGCGACCTGGGGGAATGGCGGTCAACTGATCGCGGAAGCTGTCTCGCAAGGAGCGCGCGGTTTCCGGGCTTTCGATGATGTAAGGCGTGAGCAGAACGATCAGCTCCGTGCGGCTGCGGCCTTTTGATGTCGTTTTGAAAACGTTGCCGATAATCGGGATATCCTTCAGCAGCGGAATCCCATTGTCACTGTTGCTGACGTTTTCGGAAATCAGGCCGCCCAACAGCACGGTTTCGCCGTCCGAGAGCGACAGTTCGGTGCTGATATTACGTGTTAGGATCAGGGGGCTTTGCACATCAGAGATGTTGTTGACCTGCGCCTCGCTGACTTCCTGCGCGATGCTGAGTTCAACACGGCGGTTGGAGTTGATCGTCGGATTGACGCGCAAGTTCACGCCGGTGCTGCGGTACTGAATGTCCTGCAGCAGCGCACTGGTGCCACCCACTTGACCGTTTGAGGTCTGTTGCGACGTGATGATCGGCACTTGTGTACCGACTGTGATGTTGGCCGCCTTACCGCTACGGGCCACCACACGGGGGTTGGACAGAATGTTCACCCGACTGCGGTCGGCCAAAGCCTGAAGCTGCGCTGTGAACTGGCCAGTGTCGCGAACCATGTTCACGATCAATCCCGCTGAGGACTGAATCACGCTTTGCGCAGGCTTAACCACGGCGCCGTCGTCAAACTTCAATACTGCGCCCAAAGTTTGACCTTCCCTTAAGGTCACTTCAGCGATCGTTGCTTCGATCAGCACCTCTAAGGGCGCGCGATCCATTTGGTCCACCAACGTGCGGAACTGCGCGTACTCTTCTGCCGACCCCTGGAAGATCAACGCATTGCGCCCTTCGTCAACGATGACGCTGGTGCTTGATGTGTTGGATTTCTGATCCATGGTGGACGATCCGCCGCTCGTGGCTTGGCGCATCATTTCAGGGGTCACGGGCGCCGGAATTGCGCCCCCTTGCGTCGACGTGACCGAGGAAGAGGAATGCTTGCCCCCACCCATCAACTGACTGATAACCTCGGCGATATCGCCGGCCTTGGTGTTGTAAACAGGATGATAGAACACGCCCTTGGCTTCGATGGTCTGGCCCGGCTGATCAAGATCGCGAACCCATTGCAAAACGTGGTTCATAACCTCCTGATCTGTGCAAAATACGATGATCGTATTCAAGGCCCGCACGGGCAGAAGTTTGATGGCTGCGGTATTGTTGCCGCCTTGCGAGACGAAATAGCCTTCAGCCGTCAGCACTTCGATCAACTGGGCCGTCAGCTTATCGGCGCTCCAATAGGCCGGCGAAATTTTCATACTCTTGAACCCGGCCATGGCCGGCTGGTCCAGAACCTCGATGGTATCAAGTGCCGCAGATACGTCCTCGGATTGGCCCAGCAAAAGCAGGCCGTTCCCGAGCGGCATACTCTGGAATTCAAAACGCCCGGGGAATGACTGCTGCAGCCAGGTTTGCATCAACGGCGCCGGAATAGCACTGAGCGTGGCGTAGTAGAACACAGGCCGCATATCGTCGGGCACATTGGGCAGTGCGCGTGTACGCACGATGCGCGGAATGTCTTTGCGCAAGGCCGCGTTTTCGATCACGCGGTAAACACCGTTTTGATAGCTGACGGCGATGCCGTAATTGTTCAGCACCTGGCGCACAAGGTCGAGCAAGTCGTTGGGCGCCAGCGGCGTTGCGGTGCGCATCGTGACAATCTGCTCGCGCTTCTGCACCGCGCTGTCGATTTCAAATGTGACGTTCAGAATATCGCCGAAAACCGTGTTCACGAAGGTCGGCAGCGCAATCCCTTCCAGATTGACCGACACGTTCTCGCCCTTCAGCACGGGCGGCTTATCAAGCGCTTTGGGCTGCACCGTCGTGCTGCCCAGCGGCGCCGAAGGACCATCCGACGCATTCGTGGTTGTCGCTGCGGCCGCAAGCGGCTGCGTGATAACGCCGGGCTCAAATTCGGCTTTTTTCTGTTTCTCGATTTTCAGAGGTTCAAGGATCGACAGTTGCTTGTCGCCAGCGCACGACGTCAGCAACGCCAGAGATGTGACGAGGCCGACGCTGCGGCGCAATTTCAGAAATGCATTCGAAGAATGGCTGCGACCGCCACGAACGTCGCCTGAAACAAGTTGAGCAGTCATTTCGGTGCATCCTTATCGAATAAACGTCGCGTTTTTGAAGCGCCGTCTTGTTGGTACGTGAGATTGCCCAGTTGCACGTCTTGAATGACAGCGCCGTCGGGCAATGCATCGCCGTTCTTCAGCCGCAGCACACGCTTGTCGTCGGTGATGATGGCGTACAACTGTTCGCCCTGCGCGTAAGTACCGACAAAGCGCCAATTGATAACCTTCGCCTTCTGCTGCACGACACGCTTGGCACGCGGCTCGTCGGACCAGAACATATCCCCCACATCATCGGGGGTCATCGTGGGCGGCATGCTGGGCATTGGTATGGCCGGCAACTTCCACACATCTTTCGGCGCAGCGGCATTTGGCGGAGCCACGGCCTTCACCAGCCCCAGCGCAAGACCCGCCACGGCGCACAGTCCGATAGCACCTGCGCTTAACACATGCGAACGTAACGGCCCCAAGGCCGCGCCAAGCTGCGCAAAAGACAAGTTGGAAAGCCGCTCGATCATCGCTGCACCACAGGTTCGTCGAGACGGATGAACGTGGACACGTCGATTTCCACCAGCGAATTGCGGCCCGAGCGAATGAACAGCCGGTCCACGATCAGCATTTTGTCGTTGCGCGCGGCGTCTTGCAGCAACTGCATCAGGGCTTGCGGCTCGAACGGCAGCGTCATTTTCGCGGTCATGCGCTGCACGCCTTTCATGGCGGCACTGGCTTGGTCATCACCACCCGACACCGCATTGCTGCGCTGAATGCGCACACTGTCGGGCTTCACGCCGTACTTTTCGGCACGTTCGCGCAGCCAACGCTCCAGCGTCGCCTCGGCTAAGCCCGCCGTCTCGGCAACCCAGAACCGGTCAACAAGGTTTAAACGCAGTTCATCGCTTTGGCGGCGACGTTCTTCCCACGAGCCTTCCGACAACTGCCGCGACAGGTTCGCCAAATCCGATTGCGCGCGGCGCAGGCTTTGCTGCGCGGAACCCAACGTGTTGTTGGCGATCAACAACAACGCCACAAAAACCAGGCCCGCACCCGCCATGATAAGCGCGCGCATATGTTCGCCACTGCCGGCCTGGGCCTGCAGCCACGCCAACACCGGTTTCAAGAATTCGGCGACAGAGTCTTTGATCATGACAAACTCAGTTCGCCTGCTTGGGTTCGGCTTGCTTCGGCTCAACTTGTTTCGGCTCGGCCTGCTTGGGTTCAACGGTCATTTTCAGCTGCAAGTCGCGCTCAGGGCCCCCTAAAGTGCCACTGACGCCCTGGAATTTATCATCACGCTCGAACAGCGTGATGAAGGCGGTCGGGTCAAGCTGCTGCTTGCCGCGCACGGTAATATCAAGATTACCCCGATCAAACGACCACGACATCACGCGCACATCGCGCGGCTGCAACAGAGCGAGGGCTGCATAGATCACGTCAATCTGCGGCGGATAAATATCGAGTGCCAAAATGCTTTTGATGTCGTCGAGATTTGAAAACGCCTGCGCCCGGTTCTGGCCGAACTCTTTGTTGGCCGCACGCAAGGCTTTAATCTCCGACACTACCTGGCCTTCGCGTAACGCCAGAACTGCAGCTTGAGCGAAAACAAACAATAGAACGCAGACAGCGGCTGTCGCCATGAACTGGATCGCGCGCGCCGATTGCAGGACCGAGGAAATCTGGTCAAGCGAGAACGGCGTTTCAATCCAGGGCCGATCCAGCAATACGTGCGCCACCGGTTCGGGGACATCGTCGCCGGTCTGGCTGACGCCGCCAACGGAACGGGCAAACTGCTTCCATTCAAACGGTGACGGCCGGCCGGGCCACCAGCGCGTTGCAACCAGGAAGCCATTCTTCCAGAACTGCCCCTCAACGCCTTCCAGCATCTTCACCAGGGTCAAGCCGTCGGCACCCTGGGACCGGATGAACGTTTCGGGCACAACCGCCGTATTGGCGGGCAGGCCTTGCGCTTTGATTTCAGCCGCGACCGCCGCCTGATCCCAAGCGTAGATCGAGGCCTGTCGGCCTTGGCTGATGACGGCATAGCCCGGGCTTGTAAACGGAAACAGCTTGGTCACCTGAAGCTTCAGGTAGGCCGCGTGCTGGGTCTGTGCCACGGCGTCGGGCACGGTCACGAGGTTGTGACGCAGGAGCTTACGGCTGAGGATCCAGACTGTTCGGCGGCTGCGCGAAACCTCCTGGGCCGTCTGCTGGCTGGTCTGGGTCCACAGCGACGGGAGTGGGGAAAACACCTTTTCCAGCCGCTGCTCCAGCAGCGGCTTCCAGCGATCCAGAATCGTCTTGATTTCTGGGCGGGAGAGAAAGGGCATAGTCGACATACCAGGGGTTGATATTGCCATTGAAGTTACGGATGGTTAACGAGATTCGCCGCCTTAAGCCACTAGGTTTATGCTCTAATTCGGCTATCACGCAGTTGCCGGGGATGAAAGTGTAGAGGAATGGTTCGTCGCGCAGCGCGACACCCGCAACAACCCCTACTTCCCGGACATTACGAAACGCCTTCTGCGCTCGCCGTTCCTTAATTTTAGCAATATCCTCCTCAAGCACACCCGGCAGGTTCGCCAGCAGCGTCAGCCGCGTCGCCGTATTCGGGTTAAAGCCCTGCTCCCCGCAGGTCGTCAGCACAGGCTCTTCCATATCCTGATGCCAGAGATCTTTCAGCTGATCCCAGCCCAGGACAGACTGCGCTTCCATGGGGGTTACCAAAAGCGCATTTGAGGGCGGCGGACGATTGACGCGTTTGTAATCTTGGGCCTCGGCACCTGAAATTCTTGTTAGGTCATCACGGTCAATATAGTCCTCCAGCGTGTCGGCCAGGCTGTTGCGCTGCTGCTCTGAGAGCTGAAACTGCATCAGGAGCCGCCGGACCTGCGGCTGCGAAAAACCGTTCAGGTTCACCAGCCCGCGCCCGTCATAAATGCGTAAATAAAAGTCCGGGTGGCTTTGGACCTGATACGGCGTGCCGTCAAATTGCAGCGATTTGTCGGATTGAAAATCCGACGCCATCAGCGCCATCACATTGTTGGGATCAATTTTCGACGTGGGCCGCCCCAGCTCCAGCCCGCGGATCGAAATCGGGCGCATCAGCATGTAGTAAACAAACTCTTCGCGCGTTTCGGTCATCGCCAATTCGGTCTCGGTCTGATCCGAAATCACCTGCGCGTCGCGGACACTTTGCATCACCCATTCATTGACGGCGGCAATGACCAACCCGATGGAGGCAATCACCACCAGCGTCAGCGGCAGCACGAAACCACGCTGGGCTTGGGGCCCCGCGCTACGTCGTGTTCGGTTAAGGGAATGGGTGTGATCGCGCAAAAGCATGGGTGTGGATGCAAATGAATGTGGCATCAATATCATACTTGGCTTTGCTGCGCGGCGCTTAGTTGGCGCAGCCGCACTAAAAAAGCGTTCATCCGACGCTAAGTGTTGTGATTTGAAAGTGTTGTGATTTGAAAGTGTTGTGATTTGAAAGTGTTGTGATTTGAAATCAGCCTATACGTCGATATGGGCCGGCGGCTGCCCTTGTACATAACGTTGCCAAATGGCCGCATAGGCTTTCTCCAAAGCGCGCGTCATGCGGGCCGCGTCAAACATGGCATTCGTATCGCGCCCTTGTATGAGCGTTGTGCGCAGCGATGCCAGTGCGCTGCTGTCTTGTCCCAGACGCACGGCTGTATCTTCGTAGGCCTGAAGCGTATTCACCGCCAATTCAGGAATCCCCGCCGCCAGCAGCATCCCGGCCCCGACACGGCTTTGCACTGTTTGGCCCGAGCACGTCAGGATCGGGCAGCCCATCCAGAGCGCATCGTTGGCCACGGCGCCGGCGTTTTGCGGCAACGTATCCAGAAATAAATCGGCACAGACAAAGCGTTGCAGATAGTCGTCGTAAGAAAGCCGGTCGCTGAAGATAATGCGGCTGGGATCAAGACCGTTGGTGAACGCATGCGCCCGAATGCGGTTACGGCGTTCATCACCCGTTTGAATCAGCCACAGCACGCTGCCGGGGACGCGATTGAGGATGCGGATCCAGACATCGAATATTCCCGGGTTCAGGCGGTTCGGCAGACTGAAGTTGCAAAACACCGTACCGGTTGCCGGCAGCCCCGCCGCTGCGCGCGACACAGGCGCCGCCGCACCGATAAATTGGTGGCGGTCGCCGGCCAGCATCGAGAACGGCAACCGCACAATCTTTTCGCTGAACGCAAGCGCATCAATATCGGCCGCAACCGTCGTATCCAAAATCTGGTACTGCATGAACGGCACACTCATCGTGCCCAGATACCCGGCATACGCCACCTGCACCGGCGCGGGCTGCTGCGCCAGAACATCGACGCGGTTGTGAAGGGTATAGCCGGTCAGATCGACCAGAATATCGACGTGATCACCGGCGATTTTTTGCGCCGCCGCCAGGGCATTCAAACCATAAAGATCGTCGAACGAATCAACATGGGTTTGGATGGCTGTGCGAACATCGCTGTCAGGTGTCGGGCGCGTCGCATAAGCCCGAAGTGTGAAACGGCTGCGATCATGATGCGGGATCAACGAAGCCATCAACCGGCCAATAGGATGCGGATGAAAATCCGCTGACATATAGCCGATTGTGATTTTCTGTGGTTGCGCGGACACAGACGCGGCCGGTCGCTGATGTATGGGTGATTGCCCAATCAATCGGGCGCCACTGCCGTGCGCAACACCTGCTTGGAGTTTCGGGTCCGACAAATACAGCAAGGCTTGCAGGGGCTCTGCCGTGCCCGGAAACTGAGCCGCCGCACACGTGGCGCGCTCAAGCACGAATGCATAACGGTCCCACGCACAGGCATTCAACACCGCCGCCATGGCTGTGCCGGCGGCAACGGGATGGGTCGGCATGGCATCAAGCGCTTCAAGTATCAGCTTTAACGCGCGCTCATGATCGCCCGCCTGCCGCGCCAAGTTCGCCAGCACCAATAGGGCTCCGGCGTTTTTGGCATCAACCGTCAGCACATAGCGGGCAAAACAATGGGCTTCGACAAACCGGTTCTCGGATTCAAGGATGGCAGCCAATTTGATCAGGCGCTTCGCACTGAAACCTTCATCAGCGATCAGATCACGCAGCGTCTCTTCGTCGTTGCACTCATCCAGCAACCAGTCTGGCTCGGGCACAACATCCGACGGCTGCGGCCATGATGTCTGCGCAAGGCGTTCGGCTTCGGCATCCCCGGCCAAAGCACGCAGGCGCGCCAGCGCATCATCGAACAGCGGCGCAAAAGTTACCGCTTTGCGGTAGGCGATTTTCGCCCAGATCGCGTCATTTTGGGTTTCCGCAATGCGGCCCAACAGCAACCAGGCCTCGGCATAGGCGGGACGGCGCGTAATCGCCTGCTCGCAGAGCATTCGGGCAGCGTAGTAACTGGCCTCATCGAAGCGCACCATCGCCAAAAACAAATACGGAAACGGCTGCGGCGCATCGGCTGCAATCGCGTTCATGCAGAACGCGATCTGATCGTTTAACGCTTTTTGATCGGCGGCAGCGGTCATCTGTGAAGGGCAGCAGCTTTAAGGGGAGCGGGCAAAAGGTGCACTCGAACGCGTGGTACCGATATCAATGCTGGCGTGGAAGGTAAAGCGCCTAGCCGGCGGGCGTGTTTGGTTCGAATGTGTTTGGCTTGAACCACACGTCGATGCGTTTGCGAAACAGCAGCGCGGGGCGCTCGACCAGCACGAAAAAAATCTGCGACACGACAACGCCCAGCACCGCGTAGGCCGTAAGATTAGCCGCCGCAGATGCGGGCCAAAACATAGCCAGCGCCGGCACAAGCAGGAATGCGACAATCGAGAAATGCACAAGGTAAATTGAGAAGGCGCTGGCTGCGATTTGCCGCACCACAGCCTCAGCCATCGTCCAGCGCGGCGGCCTCATGCACGAGGCCGGCACCAGCAACAGAGCCCAAGCCAGCGACACCAGCGTGGGCTGGACGGCAAAGAACCAGGGCGTCGTGAACAGCACATAACAGGCTGAGCCCCCCTCACCCGTTGCACACGCGGCGCCAGCACCTGGGGCAGGCCCCATCAGCGAGACACTGACATTCTGCACAGCCCACACAGCGGCAAGAGCGGTCACCAGAAATACGCGCGAGGCCGCAACCCGCGCCCAGACCATGGGCCACGCGCGCGACATCACCGCACACAAAACGCCGATAGCGGGCGCATCCAGACGCCCCAGCACTGCGGTTTGAATGTATCCGCTCCAGGTTGCGACGGATGAGAGATCAATCGCCCCCAATGCCCCCGCGTATACGAACGCACGGTAAAGAATGGTTACCGCTAAAAGCGCGCAAGCCCCCACAGCAAAAACCAACAGCTGATTTTTGCGCAACAGAAAGCCGAGCGCGGCCAACGCCATGAAGAGTGCATAGAACCACTCTTCGACGCTTAAGCTCCAGCCTTCCGTAAACCCGCCTCGCAACGGCCACGCAAAGTTTTGCATGAAGATAAAGGACAGCGGCGATGCCGCCCGCACGTTGTCGGGCATCAGGGCGGCGATCAGAAGCCCGTGGATCACCAGCGCGATGAAGAACGGCGGAATGGTACGGATGGCGCGCTTTAACCAGAAATGAAACACCGCGCGACCATGCGCGCCCCACTTTTGCAGGTGGTCCAGAAAAGCCACGGTAATGAGATAGCCGCTCAAGCAGAAGAACAGAGCAACACCGTCGGGCAAGAGCCGGTAAACCCAGCCAATGTACTGGGGAAAAGCCAACCCGATGCCGTGACCAGTGAACACCAGCCCAATGGCCAGGGCGCGCAACAAATCGAGCCCAAACACCCTGCCTTCGTTATGAATCGGATTCACTGCCCCCATGGACCGATCATGCAGATAAGTGGATCAGGGCTTCGCCCAGCGCGGCGTATACCGGATCGCGGCATCACCCACAAAAGTATGAGGGCCGGTGTGTGAGAGTTTGCTTTTGGTATCCATCCACACCTCGCCGCCCATTTTCCGCCAACGTTTGCAGAACGTGTAGTCTTCGCTGAGATAATGCCCCGAGACGGGATCGATGATGCAATCAAACAGCGCGTAAAATAAATCACTGGTGTTCTGCGCCGCCGAGAAGCCGTGTACATGTTTGTACTTGGTTTCAGGATAAGCCGCGATCATGCGTTCGATCACATCGCGCTTGATCAACAGGAACCCGGTGCCGACGTACTCGGCCGTCACAAAATCACCATCGAACTTCAGCTGATCGCCCACGCATTGCTCGGCCACGTAGTGCAAGCCCGCCTTGTCCAGCGGTTCGCCGCTGCGCACACGCCCCGGCAACTCGGCCCAGTCGTAGGCCTTGGCCGGATAAAGAGCTGCCGTAACGTCCTTGTTGGCGACCACAAGCTTGATGAACTGCTCGGGGTCGAACGAAATATCCGCATCAATGAACATCAGGTGCGATGCTTTGGAGCGCAAAAACTCGGCGACCATGTTGTTGCGCGCGCGCGTAATCAAGGCATCGCCGCCGCTTAAGTTCACGATCAGGTTGATCCCCGATTTTTGCGCCACAGGCATGAGCCGCAGCAATGACGTGGTGAAACCGTGCGTGACCAACCCTCCGTAACAGGGCGTTGCGATCATGACCGTGGTCGCCATCGTGTCTCACTTTCTTGCCACGGCGCACCTAGGACTTGGCCATGGCGCGCCGACGACGAAATGCTGAAAATCTCCGGCCTCTTATAACAAGGGAGCGTGGGCGGATATAGCAAAAGTGCGGGTGTCGCTTTGTCAGGGCGACGGACAATTTTCGTCTTGATCGCCATGCGCCGTATGCCATCAATGCGGCTGCGCGCGCGTTTGAATGAAATGGGATGCCACATGGATTGGTCGGAGGGGTACGTCACGGATGTCGAGTACACCCGCGGCTACTATCGCGAGTTGAACCCTCTGCTGCAGGCGTTTGCCATTGCCACATCCGGCGGCGCTGCCCCCAATCTTGAGCACCCGTTCGTAAAAGTGGAATTGGGATGCGGCTATGGGTTGTCGCTGCTGCTTGAAGCAGCGGTTTTTCCGCATGCACGGTTTTACGGTCTGGATTTCAATCCCCGCCACATCGCCTGGGCGACGCGCATTGCGGCAGACGCGAAACTGGACAACATCACGTTTTTCGATGCGAGCTTCGCCGACCTACCCAATCTGGCCATCCCTCCGGCTGACTTTGTCGGCATGCATGGCGTGTGGACCTGGGTAAACCAGGACAACCGCGACATTATTCTGCGCTGGCTGAAGCACGCGCTGGCGGACAATGGCGTGACCATGGTCAGCTACAACTCCCTGGGCGGCTGGACTGAACTACGCGGCTTACGTGAGTTGATGATCCGCAAATACCGTTCGATCGGCGGGCCCGCGGAAGCACGCGTGCGGTCCGCGCTGGAGTTCGCTCAAAACATAGCAAATCTGGGCAGCCCGTTTTTTACGCAGCATCCGGCGCTGATCAAAGCCATCGAGGATTTGACCAAGCTGCCGCCGCGCTATCTCGCGCACGAATACTTCAACGACAATTGGCATCTGTTTAACCACCACGACGTCGCCGCCAGCATGGCGGAAACAGGCTCGTCATTCGTGGCCAGTTGCAAGCCTGTCGAG
>JAEUKL010000229.1 GCA_016793005.1 Rhodospirillaceae bacterium
GGGCACGGCTGCGTTCACCAGCGATTGCGACAAGGCCCGCGCGGCCCTGACCAAAGCATCTGTGTCCTACGCCAACGAAGCCGCACCAGCGGGCGCAGCAACCATCGTGCGCATCGGAACAACCGAGATCAGCGGGTCTGATGCGCCTGCCATCAGTGCCGCCATTTCGGCGGCGGGCTATCCGGCCCAGGCTGATCCGGCTGCGATGAACACGATTGCGGTATTAGCCCTGCTAACACTGCTCGTGATTTATGTGACGATGGTCTACGGCCCGATTGCAGCGATGCTGGTGGAACTGTTCCCAACGAGGATCCGCTATACGTCGATGTCGTTGCCCTATCATATCGGGAATGGATGGTTTGGCGGGTTTTTACCGTCTGTCGCCTTTGCATTGGTGGCCATGAGTGGGGATATTTACTACGGGCTCTGGTACCCGGTGGTCATTGCCGTGCTGACACTGGTGGTCGGGCTGGTATTCCTGCCCGAAACCAAAGACCGCGACTTGCACGATTAAGCGATTTGCAGGGCTTCTAACGGCACAGTTTGTTGAAGTTTCACGGCTCCCTTCACATCGCGCACTTGCAAGCTGATGCGGGTTGCGGCCCCGGCCCAGTCGATTGTCACGGTCCCAAAATTCACTTCCCGCACCGCCTCGCCTTGGCGATTAGTGTTGGGCGGCACGTCCGACCACACTTCCGTCAAGCCGCTGGACGTGATGTCCCACAATGGATACGGCACATTCAGATCAAGTTTCGAGAGCTCGCCGTAGTGCGTATCACCGCTGAGAAACACCATGCCGCCGGCACGCTGACGGCGCACAAGATCAATCAAGCGCTGATGGTCCCGCGCGTAATTGATCCACGATTCCCAACCCGGAAAATCAGCTAGCACCTGAAGGCTGGACCCGAAGATCCGTACATCTACGGGGGCGTGGAACTGCTCCTCAAGCCACGCCCATTGCGCGTCACCCAGCATCGTCGCGTTCGCATCAGAATTGCGCGCATAGGGGCCAGGCACGCTTAAACCTGCTTTCTGCCGTGCGGCTGCCCAATCCTTGTAATCCATGCCGCCCAGATCAAGCGTGCTCAACGAAGTTCTGTGCGTGCGCAGATCGGGCAAAATGATTTGTACGCGTTGGCCCATTGGCCCAAAAATATACGATGCGTAAACGCCGTCACGCTTGCGGCGCGGCGAGTCCTTTGGTTCGTTCCAGAAATCTAGAAACGCTGCACGCGATTGCGCCTTCATCGGGTAATCGCCGCCGCTATCATTTTCACCAAAGTCATGATCATCCCAAACGGAAATGATCGGCACATTGTCGCGCAATCTTTTAAATCCGGGCTTTTCCGCCAGTTGCGCATAACAACGGCGCAGTTCAGCCATATCGCGCGTATCACCGTAGACGTTATCGCCCAGAAACACGAACAGGTCCGGCTTCGTCTCAAGAATTGCGTCCCAGACCGGCTGAGCCTTGCTTTGGTGGGCACAGGCCCCAAAGGCGATCCGGCTAAGGGTTCTTCTTAAGGCCGGATGAGGATCCGAGGTCGGATTGGCATTCGCAGCTTGTGGCAGCATGTTCAAAGACGCAGCAGCCCCCGCCGCCGCTACCAATGTCCGCCGCGAAAACTCTGCATTCATTGCATCTGCTTTCAAAAAATACGGGACGCCCCAGCCAATGAGAGGGCGCCCCGCAAGTTTGCTGCAGAACGATAAGACCGATGACACCGCGCGTCGTATGAGCGCTGGCAGAGCGATAACCGGGTCGCCACTCGCGCAACCGCTTATACTTGCGTCAGCTTATGGTCTTATGTCGGGTGTGTGATAGTTTTGGGACGATCCCTCAGATTTAACAGCAGATACAATCGGTGAAAACTTTGTGACGTTATGCGCGACCCGGATTGCCGCTGGCACTGCTCCGCGCTAAGCCTCGTCTAACCGTTGCATGTCCATCGGTTCTTCATGAGTCACTTGCCTTCATGAATATCGCCTCCTCCGCGCTGCAAATGCAGCCACACCTGCCACATTACTTGCTTGAGCCCCCGGCTTTGCGGTGGGGTCAGTTCCGATGCAACGACGGCATTCAATTACGCACTTGCAGCCTTCAGCCGGCGGAGGCTTGGGCAGATGCTGTCCTGGTTGGCGGCTTTGCTGAGTTCATCGAGAAATATTTCGAACTGATGACAGACTTAGCGACGGCCGGCATCGCCGTATGGTCGTTTGATTGGCGGGGCCAGGGGCTTTCGGATCGGTCCGGCACGCATGCAGTGCCACGCAATTTTGCGCGTGATGTGAACGATCTTGCGGCCTACGCCAATCATATCACCCCCAGACAGCGCCCGCGTGTTCTGATCGCGCATTCCATGGGCGGCGCCATTGGCTTGCGCACACTTGCCACGCATCCGGGTTTATTTGACGCTGCTGTCCTTTCAGCGCCCATGGTCGGCGTATCAACGGCCGGACTGCCCTTGTGGCTGGCGCATACAATTGCCGCCGGCGGCGTGGCGCTCGGTTTCAGTAACGCACTGATCCCCGGCCTTGCCGGCTCCGCACTGGACCAGGATATACGTGTTGTGGACAGCCAGACATCCCACGACCCTATCCGCAGCACTTTGATGCAACAGTGGTTCCGGGCCAACCCAGCGCTTACTGTCGATGGCGTTTCCTTCGGTTGGTACGACAGCGCGCTTCGCTTTTGCCAAAGCTTTAGCGACCTTAGCCCGTTCCGGCATGTCACCACTCCTGTCCTGCTGGGCACGACCGGCCATGATGTGTTTGTGCGCAACGGCCCCATCGATGATGTCGCGCGAGCGCTACCGCACGCAACGCGGCGGCATTACCCCGACGCTAAGCATGAATTATTTCACGAACGTGACGATATCCGCACCGACTGGGTCAACGCCGTCATAACGTTTCTTCGCTCCAACAGCGCAAGGACTAACACGTGACAGATACAACCCCGGCGACCAGCACATACGCCTGGTGGCAAAAGGGTATTGTCTATCAGATCTACTCGCGGTCATTTCAGGACAGTAACGCCGACGGAATTGGCGATCTGCGCGGGATCACAACCCGGCTTGAGTACCTCGCCTGGTTAGGCATCGATGCGATCTGGCTGTCGCCGATTTACACCTCGCCTATGGTGGACTTTGGATACGACGTCAGCGACTACACCGGCATCGACCCCATGTTCGGAACGCTGGACGACTTCGATGCGATGATGAAGCGCGCTCATGATCTGGGCCTTAAAGTGATCATGGATTTCGTGCCCAATCACACTTCAGATCAGCATCCCTGGTTCATTGAAAGCCGCAGCTCGCGGAACAACCCCAAGCGTGATTGGTATATCTGGCGCGATGGCCGCAATGAAGGCCCGCCAACAAACTGGCTGAGCGAGTTCGGCGGGCCTGCCTGGACTTACGATCCCGTCACATTCCAACACTACTACCACGCTTATCTTGCGCAGCAGCCGGACTTGAATTGGCGCAATCCTGATGTGCGCGCAGCGATGCACGATGCCATGCGGTTCTGGCTGGATCGCGGTGTTGACGGCTTTAGACTCGATACCATCGAACACCTGATTGAGGACAATCAATTCCATGATAATCCGCCAAACCCCGACTACGAAAGCCGCATGCCACCGGCCTCTATGCTGATCCGCAGATACACAACCAATCAGCCCGACATTCATGAGGCTCTGATGGGGTTGCATGCAGTCACAGACACCTACCCCAATCGCGCACTGATCGGAGAAACATATCTGCCCTTGGAACAGATGGTCGGCTACTACGCCCACGGCATCCACTTACCGTTCAACTTTAACCTTATCGGCGCCACATGGACGGCCGCGAATATTGCGCAATTGATCAAACGCTACGAGGCCCTATTACCTGCAGGCGGCTGGCCCAATTGGGTTCTGGGTAATCACGACCGCATGCGCATCGCCAGCTTCATTGGGCGTGCACAGGCCCGTATCGCCGCCATGCTGCTGCTGACACTCCGCGGCACGCCGACCTTGTATTATGGCGATGAATTAGGTTTGCAGAATGTGGATATCCCACAGCATCGGGTGCAGGATCCTTGGGAAAAGAATTTACCCGGCCTGGGGTTTGGACGCGACCCGGTCCGCACACCGATGCCGTGGGATGCGACACCGAATGCGGGCTTTACAACAGCGACACCGTGGCTGCCGCTGAATGCGGACTGGCAAACGCGCAATGTCGCAGCCTTCCAGTGCGATGATTCACGCATGTTGGCGCTCTATCGCAACCTGATTACCCTACGGAAGAACGAGCCGGCCCTCAGCATCGGGGCCTACGGCAAGATTACGGCGCAGGATGACGTACTGGTCTACGAACGTGTCCACGACGGCCGCACGCTTTGCATATACTTAAATTTTGACGCAGCTAGCTCATCCATCAAGATCGCGCGTCCGGCGACGATCCTGCTGTCAACCCGCACGGATCGCATTGAGACCGACATTACGCGCCAACTCGACTTACAGCCTAATGAGGGTGTGGTGACGGTCTGCGCAGCCACGCCCAGCGAGAAATAGCCGCTCTGCACGCACAACAAAACGGCGCCGCGATGATCGCCGGCGCCGTTTCGGACTTGGCCAAGTCTCTATATCAGCAAGCCTCTCAATTGAATTGAGAGCAATTATTTCTTGCTGGCTTCAGCAGCTTGCTGAGCTTGAGCGCCTTCAAGCAAAGCCTGCTTGCGCTTGTTGTATTCCTTCGCGGAAATTTCACCAGCACCCGCCTTTTTGGTCAGGTCTTTCAGTTCTGCCTTCACAGACGCCGGCAGTTCCGACGGAGCCGCAAAAGCAGGAGCCGACACAAAGGCAAAAGCAGAGACAACAGCAATGGTCAGAGCGCGTTTCATATTTATGTTCCTTTTCTAAAGATCAGCTGCGGGGGGAAGCGCAGCGTCTCGTGGTGATTTGCGAACTTGTTACGCGTCTTCATCTAAGTTGGATTTGCCGAGATGCAAAAAAATCGGCCCAATTTGCATTGCAAATATGCATTTCACGAATTCGTTACGCGCATAGCCGCCACTGAGAGGCATTTTTATCTATTTTACGAGCGTTTCAGATATCGCTCGGCAACGTTTGCGGGCGGCGATGCACAGCAACCGTGATCGCCATGGCCGCTGCGATAAAAATAGCCCCAGCATAAAATGGGATAATCGGCTGGTGGCTGTACAGAACAGCCGCCGAGAATGGAGCCACCAGAAACGCCAAAGCCTGAGTTGATGTGGACAAGCCCGCCAAACGCCCCTGCCCCGAAGCGCCGACCGACAGGCTCAGCGATGTGGCGATGGCCGGGTTCACCAGACTTTGGCCAAAGCCATTCAACATCAGGGCAAAGACAAACGAGAATTGATCAGTGGTGTGCCACACCCAATAGAACGCCATCATGCACAAGGCTGATCCCACCAGCACCATGATCATGGCGCTGACTTTGACGCGATTAACGACGAAGGTCTGGCTCAACACACTAATTGCCGAAGCGGACATAAGGCCAATGCCCATCCACTGCGTCGCATCGACGGCGTTGAGGTGATAGTGGTCCTGAACGAAGAACCCGAAGATGGCATAGGTGCCGTAGTTGCCGCACATAAAGCACCACGAGCTGACGGCAATTGCCAGCACGCGGCCTTGCAAGAGGTTTCTGAAACTGGGGGACGATGCGTGCACATGGGGCCGTGTGACCGGCAGCACCGCCTTCGAGAGGATAATCGCAAGAAGGCCCAGGCCCGAAATAATGTAAAACGGCGCCGACAACCCAAGCCCTGCGAATAACGCCGAGGCTGATGGCCCAAGAATTGCCCCCGTACTTACGGCGGCAGCCAGCAGAGACATGGCTTTCAAGCGCTGCTCGCGCGTCGATAAGTCTGCGGCCAAAGCCATAGACGCCGGCGTGACGGCGCCCGCGCCGACCGCAAAAACTGAACGGGTGCCGATCAACAACCACAGTGTCGTGGTACTCGTCAGGGCTGAACGAAGTGCGCCCTCGATGACCAGACCAAAAGCCAAAACTGAGACCGTATAAACACCAGCGCCGATCAAGATGACACGACGGCGGCCTGCCGTTTCACTGAAAGCGCCCCACCAAGGCCCCGCGAACAGCATGAACACACCGTGGATAGACATCACGGCGCCGATTTCGATTTCGTTCAAGCCGATCTGGCGGCCAATCGGCGGCAGAATGGTGAATAGGCACGACTGCGCCACTACCATAATGGCCAGCGAGAAAAATAAGACAGCTGCAACCGGTTTCGTGAACTGCGGTGGCGGCGCGACAGTATGGGAAAACGTATCTGACATTGACGGTGCGATGAGGTTAGCCTGGGGTTCTACGGGGCTTCTGAAGCCCTGGTCGAGGGCCAAGGCTGAAATGTTCACCCTTCAAACGACCCCCTTCCCCCGGACCCCCGAAAAAGCTTATTTTCATGGCATTAGGCTAAAATGCCAGGCTGCCAAAGTGACCCGAATGGAGTGCTTTTTGCCGTGAGCCGTCAGACCGTGTTGATTGTCGAGGACGATTCGGTCCAGCGCGCGCTTCTCAGCGCAGCCCTGGTTACCGAGTATGATGTCCTGACCGCCCAGAACGGTGCGGAAGCACTGAAAATGGCCGCGCGTGCAGACCTGGTGCTGCTGGATGCAGGCCTGCCGGACATGGATGGCGTAGACGTCTGCCGCAGTTTCAAGAAAGAAAAAGATCTGGCCGACATTCCGGTGGTGTTTCTCACCGCGCGCGACTCATCGGGCGATCAGGTGACCGGGCTGGAAGCCGGCGCCATCGATTACCTTTTAAAGCCGATCAATCTCGAAGTTCTAAAGGCGCGCGTTAAAACATACGTTCAGTTGAAACACCAACGCGATGCGCTGACAAGGCTTGCAACAGTCGATGGTTTAACCGGCATCGCCAACCGCCGTAGTTTCGACAATGCGCTATCACGCGAATGGAAGCGCTTAGCGCGGACCGAGCAGCCTTTATGCGTGATCCTCATGGATGTCGATCACTTCAAGCAATACAACGATACCTATGGGCATGGCTTGGGCGATGAATGCCTGAAGCGTGTGGCGCGTACGGCGGCCGATACCATTAAACGCCCGGCCGATTTGGTGGCCCGCTACGGGGGTGAAGAATTCGTGGTGCTGCTGCCCGAAACCGATTTGGAAGGCGCCAAGGTTGCTGCCGAAGCCGTGCGTCTCGCGATCTCAGGTTTGAAGATCCCCCACAAAGCCTCATCAGCGGCTGACCACGTCACTGTCAGCCTTGGTGTGGCGCAAGGCGCGCCGTCGGAGGGAACCGACCATCACACCCTCCTCGAAGCGGCAGACCAGCAGCTTTACAAGGCCAAAAAAGATGGCCGCAACCGCTTCATGGCGGCCAAAGTTGAATAAACGCAGCCAGTAATAGTTGCAGAAATCCACTCTCTATCGCTCTATTCAGCCCCAGCATCTGTTGTGTTAAGTTGATCGCGCCGTTAAGCGGGTATGCGCGTCAATAAAAAGCCGACACCACAAAACGCGGCAACTCGCCGGCCATTGCACAGTAGTGCAATGCGTTGGGGGAAAACCATTGAGTGCCGAGCGCTTTCGCTACAAGGCGTTCATCAGCTATAGCCATCGCGATGCAAAGATCGCGCAGTGGCTGCACCGCGCGCTCGAATCCTATCGGCCCCCAAAACACCTGATTGGCCGCGAGACTGCCACGGGGCCCATTCTGAAACGCATAGGCACAATTTTTCGCGACCGCGATGAACTGCCGGTCGCGGCCGACCTCACTGGCCAGATCAACGATGCGCTGGCCGATACGCAATTCCTGATCGTGCTGTGTTCCAAAACCTCAGCCACGTCCAAGTGGGTGAACCAAGAAGTCATCAACTTCAAACGCTTGAAAGGTGCGGCCAGCATCATCGCCGTCATTATTGACGGCGAACCGTTTGCCAGCACGCGCCCTGGCCAAGAGGCCGAGGAATGCTTTGCGCCTGCACTGCGCTACCAGGTCGCGCCCAACGGCACACTGATCGACCAGCCCGCCGAGCCCATTGCCGCCGACTTACGCCCCGGCAAAGACGGCAAGCGCATGGTGAAACTGAAAATCATCGCGGGCCTGCTGGGTGTGGGCTTGGACGAATTGGTGCAACGCGAAGCCTTACGCCGCCAGCGCTTCATGACGGCGGTCACGTTTGCTTCACTGCTGGGCATCGGCGTGATGGGGGCGCTCACCTTCAACGCCATCCAGGCGCGAAACGATGCCGAAGTGGCGCAAGAACGCGCCGAACGCCAGAAGTCGCAAGCTGAAGGCTTGATTGAATTCATGCTGGGCGATTTGCGTCGAAAGCTTCAACCTGTCGGCCGTCTGGATGTGCTTGATGTAGTTGGGGAACGCGCCATCACCTATTTTGGCTCATTGACAGAAAATGAAATCGACGGCGATACAGCGGGACGCAGGGCTCGCTCCCTTCATCTTATCGGCGAAATTCAAGATTTACGCGGTGATGTTGCAAAAGCAAATCAGACGTTTACCGATGCTGCGAATGCGACAGCAAAAGCCCTTCTAGCTGACCCAGCAAACCCACAACGTATCTTTGAGGATGCACAAAGCCAATACTGGCTTGGGTACTCGAGGTTTCGAGAACGCAATTATGCTGAAGCAGAGCAATATTTTAGTGCTTATGATCGCTTGGCCCAGCAACTCCTTTCTTCCGATCCCAATCAACCACGGTGGCTAAGCGAGGCCGCCGATGCAAAAAGAAATCTCGGCATTATTCAACTTCGCCAGAACAAATTCACTGATGCAGCAAATGCGTTTGAATTGTCGCGCGATACGCTAAAGAAAATTCTTACTGCCGATCCAAAGCAAACCGAAGCTCTCTTAAACTTGGCACAAACACATGCTTGGCTGGCGGACACACGTAAGAATCAGGGTGACGCCGTTTCAGCGCGCGGTGAACGCGAACAGCAAATTACAATATACCAATCCATTCTTGATCGCGATCCACTCAACCGGACAGCATTACGAAATCTGGTCGTCGCCCAGAAAGATATCGGCGGAATAGCACTTGATATGGGAACTTCAAACGAAGCGATCGAGCATCTCGTACGCGCAGCAAAATCTGCCGATAAATTAGTGGCCCTCGATGTTGATAACGTCCAGTGGAATGAGATTCGATGCCGTACGTACCTCGAACTAGCCAATGCCTACGATTTGATCGGCAAACAAGACGCGGCCATCGGCACACTTCAAACCGCTCGGGATTCCATCAATGATCTAAAATCCAAGAACGCCGACATTCCAATGTGGCTCGACATCCTTATTAGTCGCGCAACGATTCTTGAAGCGCGAATGGTGCCGGAATCACAAAGAAAATCTGCCATTAATTCTTTAAGAAGGCTGACGACTCACCTTACGGAAAAGCGAGCAAAGCTACCCAACGATGCTGACCTGCGTGTCCTTGAGCAGTACGTTTTACTAGCAACAGGAGATTTACTTAACAAACTGGGTAATGCAGACGAAGCTAGATCAAGCTGGAGTCTGATTGTCCAATCCAATGTAAATCAGGCTAGCGCGACTACGGAGTCTGCTGTCGCCGCAATGGCCTATGATCGCATAGGCGACAAGAGAAGCGGAAAATCTATCGCAAACAAACTTTACGAAGCCGGATATCGACGCCCAGATTTTATGAAGTCGTGGGCTAGGCTCAATCAATGAGCGTGTCTTAATCTTAATTTATAGAAGGAGAATTCTATGGCTGAAGTGCTTGAGATAAAAATTAAACTCAGAATCAAGAACGGGAAACTAAAAATATGCAATGGCGGACTGCCTATTTTAGTCCCCAGCACTCGCCCCAACCCCCATTATCCTGACATGGAGCCAGAATCTTCCATTATCACCTGGCGTCTGAGAGGATCGTTTTACAATCAGGGTTGGCGATTTCTTAATGCCAAGGACTTAACGATCACCCCAAATCCAGCCAACCCGGGAACAACAATTGCAGACGTAGCAAACGCGTTCCGAAACATAACAATCCAGGCAAATGGCCAAGAGATCAGCGTTGAAGATTTGAATGCTCATGGTGGCGGGCAGAAAAGTTTCCTTTACACTCTTGTCGCTACAAATCCCGGGACTGGGTTAACTGCTGACACGGATCCCGGCATCGAGAATATGGGAAATGATGTAGTACTCGGCTTGCCGAAGCCGCCGCGGCGCCCCAAGAAAAAGAAAGCTGTAAAATCGTCAAAAGCGTCTCTATCGCGCGCGGCTCAGGTGAAAGCGAAAAAAAGCCGCACGAAAGCAAGACCAAAGAAGCGCCACAGCTAAATCTATAAGTTTTGGTTTTACGCTATGACGCACCTGCAAACCGACCTCCTTGCCGCGTACGACGCGGCAATGGAGGCGCTGGCGGCTTCGCCGCATGACATTCGCCTCAAGCATCGCGTGGTGCTGACGTTGGCGCGGGCGGGTGCCACGCCGCACGCGCGCCGCGAATACCTGGCCCTGGGCCTTGATGCCGTCACCGATGATGAGGATGTGCTGGCCTTAGGCGGGCGCATCCTGAAAGACTTGTGCCTGGCCGCCGAGGGCGATGCGCGGCGCAAGCTGGCAGCGTTGTCGGCGGCAAAGTATCTGCAAGCCTATAGCCTGCATCACGGCACCTACCCCGGCATCAATACGGCAACGATGTTTTTGATAGCCGGCGAACGCGCCAAGGCGCATGAGCTTGCGGCAGCCGTTCTGGCAAAAGTCGGAAACCTGCCAGCACTTGGCACTGGCGAAGAGGCATACTACGCCAAGGCGACGCTGGCCGAAGCCGCCTTGCTGACGGGTAATATCGAGCTGGCAACGACTGCATTAGCTGATGCAGTTACGTACGACCCGGACAATCTGTTGGCGCGATCATCGACACTGCGACAATTCCAGATCATCTGCGCGGCGCAAGGCCAGGATGCGGCCTGGCTTTCGCCATACCGCCCGCCACCGGCAATTTTCTTCAGCGGGCACATGTACCTGGAGCAGGCCACCGCCGACGCAAAAAACCTTGAACAAACGCTTCATACAACCGTTGAAGACATAGGTCCTGGCGCGGGGTTTGGTGCGCTGGCCGCGGGGTGCGACATCATCATTGCCGAGGCATTGTTGGCGTATGGCGCCGATGTGCATGTCGTGCTGCCGTTCCGCGAAGCTGAATTTTTGGCACAATCCGTGCGGCCATTCGGCGCATCGTGGGAAGCCCGCTATCACGCCGTGCGTGCACGCGCGGCCAGTTTCCGGCTGGCCACGACTGAAACCACATTCAGCGATGACAGCGTGTTTACCTTTGGAGCGGACTACGCCATGGGCCTCGCCATTCATCACGCGGCAATGCTGGGCACGCACGCCGTACATGTGGCCGCGTGGGATGGTGCCGGCGCGTCCGCCCTGGCCGGCACAGCCACCGATATCGCGCGGTGGAACGCCTTGGGCCTTCAGCAAATCATCGTTTCCTTCCCGGCCATTTTACGCAAACGGCCAGCGCCTGTAACGCCGCCTGAATCTTCATCAGCAGCGCGCAGCGTAAAGGCCATTCTGTTCGGCGACGTCCGCGGCTTCTCGAAGCTGGATGAAACCCATATTCGCGCCTTTGTCGATCACATCATGGCCCCCTTGGCGCACACCGTGCACGCACACACGGTGCAGCCCGCACTGGCGGCCACATGGGGTGATGGCTTTCATCTTGTTTATGACAGCGTTGAAGATGCCGCCGCGGCCGCCCTGGCCGCGCAGGAACGTTTCGCCAGCCTTGATCTGGCACAGGCGGGCTTGCCTGCGCACTTAGCATTGCGCATCGGCGGACATGTGGGGCCCGTGGCAGCGCTGACCGACCCCTTCTTAAAAGCCCCCAGCTTTTACGGCACGCAAATCACGCTGGCGGCGCGCATCGAGCCTGTGGCGGTACCGGGGACGGTATACGTCAGTGAACCGTTTGCGGCGCTGCTGGCCATGACCCAACAAGGCCAGCGGCGGTTTCGCACCGATTATGCGGGCCAAGTGGAACTGGCGAAAAACTATGGCGCGCTGCGCCTCTTTGCCCTGCGCCGCGACAGAACGCACTAACTGTAGTGCTTAAGCCTTCTTGTAAGGCGGCGGCGGAATGGATTGGTGCGTGGCGCGCAAGGCTTCCGACCAGCGAGTGCGCAAATCGTTGAAATAGGTATCCCCCTGCTCGACCCGGTAGGTCAATTCCGCGGCGTTGGCGCCGCGCCGGATCACCGCAATGTCCAGCGGCAAGCCCACCGCAAGGTTTGAGCGCAACGTTGAGTCGACCGAGATCAACCCGATCTTCAAGGCGTCGTATAAATCCATTTGGTATGTGACCGCACGGTCCAGAATGGGCTTACCGTACTTGTGCTCGCCGATTTGCAGGAACGGCGTTTCCAGGCTGGCCTCGATAAAATTTCCGGCCGCATAAACCATGAACAGGCGCAGCCTGCCCTTACCGATCTGACCGCCCAACAAAAACGATACATCGAAATGCACGTTCTGTTTTTCCAGCGCTTCACCGTCGGTTTTAAAGACGTAACGAACAGCGCGGCCCACCATCTGAGCGGCCTGGAACATGGACTCGGCCTGCATCAGCGTTTCCACCTTGCCGGTATCAGGGTTTTCAAGGCCCTCGTTCAGCAGGCTTAATACGGTTTGGGCGTGCGACAGATTGCCGGCACTGGCCAGTGCAATCACGCGCTCACCGGGTGTGCTGAACACATGCAGCTTGCGGAACACGGCAATGTTATCGACGCCCGCATTGGTACGGGTATCGGCGATCATTACTAGGCCGTCGTTCAGCAAAAGTCCGACGCAATAGGTCATGGGTGCAGGTCCCTTACGTTCTAGGGGCATTTATAGACCACAAATGGCGATGGGTGAATGTTATTGGTTTTTTTGCGCTATTGGTTCGGCGCTATTAGTTCGGCGCTATTGGTTTTGGGCTATGGATACGGCGACGTCCAGCCGTTCGCCAGGCCCACCCGTCCGCGACCCACGCACAGGCGCAGCCCCTAAATAGTCAAGGCCAATGGCCACACGCACATGGGCTGCCATGGCCGAAATGCCGTTGGCCGGATCAAACCCCACCCAGCCTAAGTCAGGAACATAAGCCTCGGCCCAGGCGTGGCCTGCTTCCTGCTGCTGGCGCGCATCGCCGTCGGCGCGCCACAAGTAGCCGCCCACGTAACGCGCGGGAATTTTCAAGGTACGCGCACAGGCCAGAAAGATGTGCGTAAGGTCCTGGCACACGCCCGATTTCAGCGCAAACGCTTCGGCCGCTGTAGTGGTGGCCTGCGTCGGCGTTTTATCAAACCGCATGTCGCGGTAAATCCGCGCCAGCACGTTGTGCAGCGTTGTCAGAATGTCGGGGCCTTCAAGTGCTTTGGCATACTCAATCAGTTCAGCGCTGGGTTTGGTCAAGTCGGTCTCGCGCAAATACAAACCGACCGGAAAGCGCTCGACCGCACCGCGCACGATGCCGTTGGTATCCAGCGTGTCCAGTTCGCCATCGGCGGCTACGGTCAACGCACCGACTGGCCCGGCCAGTGACAATGTATGCACCGTGTTGCCGAAGGCGTCTTCGCTGGCTTTCAACTGACCGTCGCAATCCAGATCGATGCGCCATTTGCGCACCGTCTGCCCCTGATGATTGCGCGGCGTTAAGCGCAGCAGCTGAGTGATAGAGTGCGCAGGCGTATCGTAGGTGTAAGTGGTGACGTGGCGAACGTGAATGCGCATGCAATTAAAATTCAGATCAAATACTGTTCAACAATAGCCGAGCCGAGTGCGTTATTTTCAGCCAAAAATGTTTCGATAAATTCGTGTAAACCAACGTCAAATATCTTCTCGATCTTGGACTGCTCAAGCTTCAAGGCAACCTCACGCGCTTTGCGTTGCGCCGGCCCCTGGCGGCCCGAAGATTCAGCCAGTTTGTCCAAACTTTCCACCAATGTCTGGTAGCAAGAGATCAGCGAACGGGGCATTTGAGGCTTGAGAATCAACAGTTCCGCTATCAACCAGGGCTTTAGATTGTCGCGGTACACCCAATGGTAGGCCGTTAGCGAATTGACGGCGCGCAACACCGCCGCCCACTGCTCGTAGTCCAGGCCACCGCCGACGGTGGCGTTCTCGGGCAGCAGGACGTGATATTTCACGTCCAATATGCGCGCCGTGTTGTCGGCGCGCTCAACGTACGTGCCCAGCCGCGAGAACCAGAAACCCTCGTCGCGCAGCATGGTGCGGTACGCCGAACCGTCGAAGCGCAGCGACACATCCTTGACCCACTCCAGGAACAGCGAGCGCTCGCGCTTCACCAGGCTGTTTAAATCCATCGCCTGCAAATCCAGCCACGCGCCGTTGATGGTTTCCCACATGGTCGACGTGAGTGCGGTGCGGATCGAGCGCGCATTAAACCGCGCTGTCCCCAGACATTGCTTGATGGATGATGGGTTCTTGTCGGAAAACGCCAGGAACTCCATCACGGTTTCAGCGTTCGCTTCGCTGTAAATTTTATCGAAGGCATCGGAACAACCCGCCGAGATCAGCGCGCTACGCCATTCGTTGGCCCCGCCGGCCCCCGCACCGGGCAAGTGCGATAAACGGATCGCGACCCCCAGAATGCGCGCGACATAGTCCGCACGTTCCAGGTAACGGGAGAGCCAATAAAGACTATCTGCGGTGCGGCTTAACATGCTGTGCCCTCCGCCTACTCTATGACCCAGGTATCTTTAGTGCCGCCGCCCTGGCTGGAATTCACCACCAGCGAGCCTTCGCGCAGGGCCACGCGCGTCAGCCCACCGGGCACAATGCGGATACCGTCTGATCCCGAAAGCACGAAAGGGCGCAAATCCACATGGCGCGGGGCGATGCCGCTTTCAACAAACGTCGGACACGTAGAGAGAGATAACGTCGGTTGTGCGATATAATTGCTGGGGTTGGCGTTCAGCCGTGCGCGGAAGTCTTCAATCTGCGCGGCGGTCGCGTGGGGCCCCACCAACATGCCGTACCCGCCCGAGCCGTGCACTTCTTTCACTACCAACTCGCTCAAGTGATCGAGCACGTAGCGCAGTTCATCTGGCCTGCGACAACGCCAGGTCTGTACGTTCTTCAAAATCGGCTCTTCGCCAAAGTAAAACTTCGTCAGGTCCGGCATGTAGGAGTAGATCACCTTATCGTCGGCGGCCCCCGTCCCCACAGCATTGGCCAGCGTGACATTGCCGGCTTTGTAGGCGGCAAACAGCCCTGGCACACCCAGCGTTGAATCGGGGCGGAACGACAAGGGATCGATGAAATCATCATCAATGCGACGGTAGACCACATCCACGCGCTGCGGCCCCTGTGTGGTGCGCATGTAGACCACCTCGTCGCGCACAAAAAGGTCGCGCCCCTCCACCAATTCAACGCCCATTTTGTCGGCCAAAAACGAGTGCTCGTAATAGGCCGAGTTGAACTGCCCTGGCGTCAGCAAAGCAACCGTCGGTTCGCTGCTTTGACGGCGCGGCGCCACCGAGCGCAACGAGGCCAGCAGTTGATCAGGATAATTCTCGATGGGCGCCACACGGTGCGTGTCCATCAACTCCGGCACCAGGCGCAGCGACACATCGCGGCTATGGAGCATGTACGACACGCCCGACGGCGTACGGGCGTTGTCTTCCAAGACGTAAAAAGTGTCGGGGTCGATGCGCACCACATCGACCCCGGCGATATGCACGTAAATGCCGTGCGGCACATCAACCCCCACCATCTCAGGGCGGAAGGCCGGGTTCTGCCACACCAAGTCTTCGGGAATAATGCCGGCTTTCAAGCATTCGCCGGGGCCGTAAATATCAGCCAAATACCGGTTCAACGTCCGCACACGCTGTTCCAAGCCCTTGGCGAGCGTGTTCCATTCTTTTCGCGCCAGCACGCGCGGCACAATGTCGTGCGGAATAATGCGTTCTTCGCCCTGCAGGTCGCCGTAAACTGCAAATGTAATGCCGCCGCGCCGATACAGCAGTTCGGCCTCTTTGCCGCGCGTTTTCAGGGTTTCGGCCGGGGTATCCTTCAGCCACTGGGCAATCCCAGCATACGGCGCACGCACGCCCCCATCCGACGTCGTCATTTCATCAAAAGCCATGCGTCCGTGCCGCCCTTTGTTCAGTGGTCGTGCTCGTAACGGTCGGTCGCTACTCCAATCCCCGCAGGCAGTTTAGGGGGGCCCTTACACGGCACACAAGCCCTTAATACAGGCCATAAAACAGCAATTTGGTCAGGCGTTGGCTGCCCCCTGACGTGCGCGCCACGCACCTGTCATAGTTGCCGCTCTGGTTTTGGTAGTTGAGGTCCTCATGCGACTGACATTTCTGGGCAGCGGTGATGCCTTCGGCAGTGGCGGGCGTTTCAATACGTGCTTCTGGGTTGAACGCAATGACGGTGATTTCCTAATCGATTGCGGCGCTTCAAGTTTGATCGCCATGCGCAAACAGAATATGGACCCCAACTGTATCCGCACCATTTTCATTTCTCATCTTCATGGGGATCACTTCGGCGGCTTGCCGTTTTTCATCCTCGACGCACAGTTCTATAGCCGCCGCACCAATCCCCTGACCATCGTGGGCCCGCGTGGCTTTACGGAACGCGTCAACGCTGCGATGGAATTATTCTTTCCAGGGTCGTCGAGCACAAAGCAGAAATTTGACTTCGATGTGCAGGAAATCGACGCAGGCGAAACCCGCGTCATCAACGGCATCTCGCTTACCACAACGCTGGTCTATCACGCCTGTGGCGC
The DNA here is from genome assembly GCA_016793005.1 of Rhodospirillaceae bacterium. Classification (GTDB taxonomy): domain Bacteria; phylum Pseudomonadota; class Alphaproteobacteria; order Rhodospirillales; family Rhodospirillaceae. The sequence goes on from JAEUKL010000229.1 coordinate 16,801, forward strand.
ACCACCACTGGCGCTGCGCCTGACGTGCGATGACAAAACCATCGCCTACTCAGGCGATACGGAATGGACTGATGCGCTAATTCCCATAGGGCAAAACGCCGACCTGTTCATCGCCGAGGCCCTAACCTTCGTGCGCAAGATCAGGTTTCATCTCGACTACACGAGCCTGAAAGCAAACTTGGATAAGATCGGCGCCAAGCAGGTGATCCTTACGCACCTGGGTCCGGATATGTTGGCGCACGTGGCTGATGTGCCCGAAACCATTGCCTATGATGGGCTGGTTGTGGAATTTTAGCACTGGCACCACACTCGATAAGTCGTCCTCGGAATAAGTCGTCCTCGGACCCGCGGGCTTACGCCCGCATCTGTTTAAGCTGCCGCGATTAAATCGCGGCGAAGGCCGAGGACCGAGGGTTATATGCGCCACTTGAGCCAATGCCCCTGGACCCTCGGGTCAAGCCCGAGGGTGACGACGGATTCCATTGAGGGCGCCCCCAACATGTTGTGGTGTGCTTGGGCCACATCAGCGCTGGGCAAATTTTGCCCAGTCCCCCCGGCAGAACTGACCACAAAGTGCCAAAACCCACCCCGATACGCCAAAAGTGGCCATTTCCTGCGGCCTTCACGCCCTTGGGAAACCGCCATTTACCAGTCATTAACCTGCACCCGGTCTGGTGCGGGGGCTGGCATAATTTTTGCGTATATAGAGCCAGTTAACCAACCGGTGCGACGATCAGCCGGCTTGGACGTTCGGATAAAACGGCTACCGGAATAGAGTTGCTGTGGGCATTTCGATCTCAACCTTGAGCTTGGCGGATATCGCCGGCCTTTCGCGTAATCAGATCCAGGATCTGAATACGACGGATATGCGCGCCCTCAGCACCGCGCAGATCAGCGCGTTCACGATCGAGCAGATGAGCGCGTTCAGCGGCACGCAGCTCGCCTCGCTGAACGTCAAACAGATGGCGGGCCTGACGCCCCAGCAGATCGCCGTCCTTGAGCCGCACCAAATTCAATTCAGCAGTCAGCAATTGGGCGTGCTGCTGGCCGCGCAAATTCAGGCGTTTACGGTCGACGATCTGGCGTCGCTGAACACGCTGCAAATGAAGGGCCTGACCCCTTTTGAGTTATCGTCGCTGACCCCGGAGCAATTCGGCGCCTTCCTGCCCAGCCAGATCGGCGCCCTGACGCCGACGCAGATGCGTGGGCTGTCGAGCACCCAGATCACCAACCTGACCGCCACCCAGATTAGCGGCTTGAACGCCAACCAGATCGGCGCGCTGACGAACACGCAAATGAAGGCGCTGAGCGAAACCCAAGTTGCGTCGTTCTCGGTCACGCAACTCGGCGGCTTTACGGCGCAGCAGCTGGGCCAGCTGGATTTAGGCGATCTGTCGCTGCTGAACAGCACGCAAATCGCTGCGTTCTCATCGCTGCAAATTCGCGGCATCTCGGCCGAAGCACTTGCAGAGTTTACGCCGGACCAATTCGCTGCCCTTACCTCTCCGCAGCTTTCGGCGTTGACGGGCGCGCAAATTCGCGCACTCAGCGAAACCCGCATCGGCGCACTGTCCCCGACACAACTATCATCACTCACCTCTGTGGCCTTGGCGGCGCTGAGTACATCACAGTTCGCGGCCTTGACCGAAACGCAACTCTCCAGCCTGTCGGTCGTTCAGGTAAAAGGGCTGGTCTCATCGAACCTAACCACGCTGACGGCCACGCAGCTGAATGCCCTGTCGGCCACCCAAGTGGCGGCATTGACCGTCACCCAGGTGAAAGGCCTTGCGGTCGATGATCTGCAAGCCTTGCGCAGCGATCAACTGGCCGCTTTAAGTTCGATGCAAATTTCGTCGCTTTCTGCGACGCAACTGCGCGCTTTCACGGACACCCAAGTCAGCGCACTGTCAACGACCCAACTGAAGGGCATCAGCGCGGCCGGCCTGAAGGCCATGAGCACGACGCAGCTGGCGGGCCTGACGGGCACGCAGATCGGCGCAATGTCGACCCTTCAGGTGCAAGCGCTGACCACCAACGAAATCCAGTCGTTCACGCCGACACAAATGGCCGCCTTAAGCGAGGCTCAGGTTGCGGCATTAACGGTGGCGCAGCTGAAAGCCATGAGCACTGATCAGCTGATGAATCTTGCCATGACGCAATTTGGCGCGCTGACGGGCACACAGCTGACATCGCTAACCACCACGCAATTTGCCGACCTGACAGCCACGCACATTGCATCGCTGTCGATTACCCAAGTGAAGGGCTTAAGTGTCGCCACCATCAAAGCCCTGTCGACCTCGCAGCTGACTGCCATGCGCCCCTCGCAGTTGGTGGTGCTTTCCACCACGCAAATGAAGGGCCTGACGACCGATCACCTGGAAGCGCTGACGGAAACGCAGTTCGGATACTTCAACGGGACACAGCTGGGCGGGCTTACCAATACCCAAATTCAAAGCTTCAGCACCACGCAGGTCACAAACCTGACAGTGAGCCAGTTGAAAGGCTTTTCCAGCAATCAGATCGGCGCGTTCACAACCACTGAATTTACCGCACTGACGCCGGCGCACATTGCGTCATTCAGCAGCACGCAGATCAAGGGCATTGAGTCGACAGATCTTGCAGTGATGACGCTGGAACAGCTGGCGATGCTGGATGCAACCCAGATGGGGGCCTTGATCCCCATGCAAGTCATGGGCCTGACCACCACTCAAGTGGCCAGCCTGAGCAGCGATCAGCTGAACGGCCTGTCGACCACGGGCATGGCGTCGTTTACCACCACGCAGATTGGCATGTTGAATGTGACCCAAGTTGGGTCACTGAACACCACCCAGGTAAAAGCCCTGACCGGAACTGAAATCGGTACCCTCAGCACCACGCAGCTGAATGTGCTGAATGAAACGCAAATTAAGTCGCTCACGGTTGGCCAGGTGCACAGCTTGAGCTCGACTCAGGTGGAGGCCCTGGCCGCGAGCCAGTTCGCCTTCCTCACCTCGACCCAGATCGGTGCGTTGTCGACATCAGGGTTGGCGGGCCTGACCGCTGAAGACATCTCAGGCATGACGACCACGCAGTTGAGCGGCCTGATGGCTGCCGGTCTGGGCGCGCTCACCACGTCGCAACTGATCGCGCTAACGGCCACGCAAATCGGCTCGCTGTCGTCCACGGGGATCAGCGGCATCACTGAAACGCAGTTCGGCTCGTTGACCGCAACCCAGCTGGCCGCCTTAAGCTCGACGCAAGTCAGCGCGCTCAGCAACACCATCGTCGGCGCCATCACCGCAACGCAACTGTCTGCCCTAAGCAGTACCCAGCTGGCCGCCTTGAACTCGACCCAGCTCACCGCGCTCAACACCGCCGAATTGGCAGGTTTAACCGAAACACAAGTCGGCCAGCTGACAACGACTCAGCTCAAAGGCCTGACGGCCAGTGCTTTGACTGCACTGAAAAGCACACAGCTTGACGCGCTGACTTCAACCCAACTGGGTGCATTAACGGCCGATGCCGTATCTGGCTTTAAGCCCGAACACATTGCGCGCTTAACCACCACGCAACTGGCAGGCCTGGCCGTGGGCGGAATTGCGGCTTTGAAACAGGAACAGTTTGAAGCCTTCAGCGCGACGCAACTCTCGGCGCTGACCACGACCCAGGTGAAGAGCCTGAACACGACGTCGCTGGCGGCCCTCAACGCAACGCAACTGCTGGGCTTGAGCAGCACACAAGTGGCCGCGCTGACGCCCGCACAGGTCAAAGGCCTGACGGAAAATCAGATTGGCGAGTTGAACGCAACCCAGGTGTCTGCGCTGACGGCGTCGCAAATCAGCGCTTTAACCACATATGCGCTGAACGGCTTTACCGCCACAGACATTGCCTCGCTGACGGCCAACCAAATCGCCGGCATTTTGGCGACCGGTATCGCGGCCCTGGAAGCCGATCAGTTGGGCGCGCTAACCGCCACGCAGATCGCCGGGCTTTCCACCACGCAGCTGAAGGGCCTGAACGAAACCCAACTGCCGGCCCTCACCGCCACGCAATTCTCAGGGTTCACATCCACACAGATCGCGGCGTTGTCTGTGACGGCCATCAGCGGCCTTACAGCCGCGCAAATTTCGGCCCTGGCCCCGGCCCAGTTTGGAGCGCTGACCGCAGCCCAAGTGGGCGCGATCTCGACATCGGCCATCGCCGGCCTGGCCGGAGCCGATATTGCCTCGTTCACCACAACGCAGATCGCGGGCCTGAAGAAACAAAGCCTAGCCGCGCTGAACTCAGAGCACATCGCGGCCCTGTCCAGCAAACAGATCAGCGCCATTACCACCTCTGAAATCGAAGGCCTGAATGCTTCGCAAATCGGCAGCCTGTCGATGACGCAGTTGGCTGCGCTGACGGCAACACAGATGGGTGTCTTGTCGACGTCCGCGATCACCGGGCTGACGGCGACGGAATTGGCTGCTCTGACGAATACACAGTTGTTGGGTATCAGCGCGACGGGCATCGGCGCACTTACAACCTCGCAACTGGCGGCGCTGAACAACTCGCAGTTATCGTTGCTGACCAGCACCCAGCTGAAAGGCCTGACCAGCACTGAGCTTGCAGCCTTGGCGCCGACGCAAATGGCGGCGTTGAAGTCCACGCAGATCGCTGCCTTGACCGTGACTGCACTGGC
>JAEUKL010000244.1 GCA_016793005.1 Rhodospirillaceae bacterium
GCATTGGTCAGTACCGGAGGCTATCTACCGCTGCCGGCGAAGCTGCGTGCTGCGGAGTTGGCTAAAATCGCTGAAATTTCGACGTAGAGCCGCCGCCTGCGGTTTCCTACTCGGTGGCCATGACGCGATGAAGGATCGCGGGGATCATGCCGCCCTTTTGCAGCACCGCGACCTCCAACGAGGTTTCAATTGCAGCGATGGCGGTGAACGAAGATGCACGTCCATCAGCGCGATGAACAGTGACCTGGATTTCACCGCGAGGCTCCAGTTCATGAGCGGACGCGGCGATTTCGATGCGGTCGTGTACCGTGAGTCTCAACGTTTCAGGGCTGATATGGCCAGGCAGACGCACGGGGAGAACACCCATGCCAATCAGATTTGTACGGTGAATCTGCTCGAAGCTCACGGCCAACACGGCCCGCACGTTCAGCAGCGCAACCCCCTTGGCGGCCCAATCGCGCGATGACCCCATTCCATACCGGGCGCCAGCGACGATAACGATGCTCGTATTCTGTTGCTGATACCGTGCCGCTATCTGCCACAGCGCCAGCTGCTCCCCTGTGGTGGCATCTATCGTGTGCCCCGCTGGCAGCGCTGGGTCCAGCAGGTTCACGACATGGCGGTTCGTGAACAGCCCGCGCAACATCACTTCCCAATTGGCGCGCCGGGCCGCGTAAACATTCAGGTCATGCGGGTCCTCGCCGCGAGCGATCAGATATTTCCCGGCGTCGGAACTGGGCGGAATCTGGCCGACGGGAGAGATGTGATCGGTCGTGATGTCATCACCCAGCACCAGCAACGGGGCAGCGATGTAGTGACCGAGCCGCGCTTTACTCTCGGGTACCGCGAAGGGTGGACGGCGAATGTAGTTTGACGCTGTGTCCCAGGGAAACACCGCACTGGTTGGAGCCTCCAGTGCGGCCCATGCAGCGCTTTTCTCCGCGCGCGAGAACGCGGCATCGACGTCCGCCGGGTCGAGGGCTGCAGTAAGCGCCGCGTCGATCTCGGCCGAGGTCGGCCAAATATCGGCCAAGTGTACTTGTGCGCCCATCGTCGAAACGCCGAGTGGCTCGTCTCGGATGTTGCGATTGACATCGCCGGCGAGTGCATAGGCGATGACGAGTGGCGGCGAGGCGAGGAAGGCACTGCCGAGATCGCTATGCACGCGGCCCGGGAAGTTGCGATTGCCAGACAGCACGGCGACCGCTGTAGATGTGTGCGGCTGTATCGCGGCGGTGAGGGCCCCAGAGTTGCCAATGCATGTTGTGCACCCGTAGCCGACGATCCCAAATCCGAGTGCTTCGAGGCTGCTCAGCAGGTCTGCGCGCCGCAAAAGTGTTTCCGCGCGCGGTGAACCTGGCGCTAAAGATGTCTTGACCCATGGGGGCGGCTTCAGTCCCAAGGCGTGTGCTTTGCGGGCGAGTAATCCGGCTGCTATCAGAAGAAGCGGGTCAGATGTGTTGGTGCAGCTTGTGATCGCGGCAATCGCGACCGCACCTGACGCTGGCATGGCGTGTTGGGTGATGATGGGTTGAACGGGTTGGAGCGCTTTGGGCGAAAGCCGGTCTTGTGGACGTCGTGGGCCGGCGACGCTGGTTTCAACTGCAGATAAATCGATTTCGATGGTGTCGGTGTAGGTCGGTGCGGCATCGGGTGTGAACCATAGGCCCTGGCGCTTGGCGTAGACGCGCACGAGTTCAATTTGCTCCGCACTGCGTCCGGTTTGCCTCAGGTACTCCAGTGTATTGTCGTCGATCGCAAAGTAGCCGGTAGAGGCGCCGTATTCCGGGGCCATATTCGCGACAACAGCGCGCGTGCCGGCTGTCAATGTCGAGACGCCGGGGCCAATGAATTCAACGAAGCGCCCGGCAAGATCGGTACGGCGCAAACGTTCAGTGACGGTCAGCGCCAAGTCTGTGGCCAATACACCGTCGCGTAGACGGCCTGTCAGCCGCACGCCTAATACATTCGGCACCGGCAGTGTGACCGGCATGCCGAACATGACGCTTTCAGCCTCAAGGCCACCGACGCCCCAGGCGAAAACGCCAATGCCGTTGATCATTGGTGTGTGACTATCGGTGCCAATTAATGTGTCGGGGAACGCCCAACCCTCTGCCGCGCGAACGACGGTTGCCAGGCGCTCGAGGTTGATGGTGTGCATGATGCCAGTGCCGGGCGGATGAACCCGCATGCTGGCGAGTGTGCTCGCGGCCCACTTCATGAAGCGGTAACGCTCACTGTTGCGACGGTATTCAGCCGCCATATTTTTTGCGGCGGCATCGGGGGTTGCGAAAAAATCGACGGGCGCTGAATGATCTGTCGAG
>JAEUKL010000248.1 GCA_016793005.1 Rhodospirillaceae bacterium
GACTGTTGAGCTGGTCGTTCCAGTTCATCATCGTGTGCGTTAAAAGCTGCGTGCTGGCAAAGCAAGCCAACGCAACGCCAGCCAGCGCGCCCACGCTCCACTTTTCCGTGCGCGTAAACGCAGGTCGTCCGCCAAAGCGGCCCGCGAACAGTGCGCGCGCATAAACAACGGTCACGACGATGCCCAGGATGATGCCGCCGCCGATGCGCCAGTCGTTATAGCCCAGCAGCAAAGCATTCCAGCGCAGGAACAGATGATCGAAGGTCACCAGCGGTACGCCGGTGATGGTGAACTTCACGGCGCTGATCACAAACATCAGCAGCGCAGGTACAGCCGCCAAGGCCCACAGCGTCAGCGGGTGCTTGCCGCGCGCGCAGCCCAGCACGAAGAACGGCAGCATGATGATGGAGATGAACGGATCGACGAACACAAGCGTGTACAGCGCTGCGCCGATCAGAGTGGCGTAGACGGCCATGCGCTTGAAGCGCGGGGCTTGTTGCAGGCCAGATACGTGTTGCGGACCAGATGCGTCCATGGGACTCCAAAACCTCCACGCCCCAAATCTTTATCTCAGTGCAGTGGAAAATAGTCATATAAGCTTCATATGACAATCTTGTGACGGTTTATTTTTCATCTATGCCTTTGAACTGCCACGTTTTTTGTGCACCGCACCCCGGCATTGCGGCAAAGCTGCCACAATCTCAAAATGTGAGGGCTTAAGAGTACGGCTATGGGCTTGAATTGTGGGCGAAAACGGCTTGTAACACTGTGACTTCAAAGTGATTCTTGGATGCCGGAAACGCTTGCCTTGGCCGCGTGATCGGCAGAAAACGCGGGCCTATATAGAGGGTGCCTTTCATAAAGGACGACAGCCTGTGCAGTTGGGCTCTTTCAAAATCGGGTTCTGGAGCGACAAGGAATACCACCTTGATCGCATGAACTTGCGCGACCTCGCGGCCGCTTACTTCCAGTATTACGCTATTGCGGCCTACATCGCGATCTCAGCCGTCACCGGCGGTATTGTGCTGTGGGCGCTGGGCAATGGGTCGGCGCCGGTCATCGGCGTGGTGTTGTCCATCGTTGCGACCATCATTGTGTACCCCGCCGTGTGGTACGTGCTGCACCGCTATGTGCTGCACTCGAAATGGATGTGGAAGCACGCCCTTACCGCAGAAGTGTGGAAGCGCATTCACTACGATCACCACTGCGATCCGAATAATCTGAAAGTTTTGTTCGGTGCGCTGTACACCACGCTGCCGACAGTGGCTTTGGCGACCATGCCTATCGGCTATCTGCTCGGCGGCTTTTACGGCGCATTGGCGGCATTGTGTGCGGGTGTTGTCACCACCTGCATTTATGAATTCTTTCACTGCATCGAGCACCTGGGCTATTTGCCGCAGTGGGCTTGGGTGCGTGAAATGAAAAAAACGCACATGGCGCATCACTTCCATAACGAGAACGGCAACTACGGCATCACCAACTTCGCGTGGGATAAAATTCTGGGCACCTTCTATGAAGGGGCCAAAGACATGCCCAAGTCTGCCACTGTTTTTAATCTTGGCTACGACGAAGAGGTGGCGAAGTTGTACCCGTATGTGTCGCGCCTGACGCCCAACTGGCCCTACAACACCAATCCCGTTCACCGCAAACGCGAAGCGGCTGCCGCTGCGCGTGCTGCTGCAGAATAGCATCAGTTATTTTATCACCGTATGAGCACCATCGTTCGCCAGGTTCAAACCAGCGCCGATTGGACGGCGTTTTTTGAGGCCGCGCACACAGCGCAAGCGCATGACCCCGTGTGGGTGCCGCCCTTGCGCCTGATGCAGCGCATGCAACTCGACCCCAAAAAGAACCCGTGGTTCGATCACGGCGAAGCGGCCTTGTGGGTGGCCTTCAAAGACAACAAACCGGTGGGCCGCATCTCGGCGCAAATTGATCGCGCGCACTTGGACTTGCGCAAAGACCAAACCGGTTTCTTCGGTTTCTTTGAGTGCATCGAAGACCAGGACGTTGCCAACGCGTTGTTTGCGACGGCAACCGCTTGGCTCAAAGAAAAGGGCATGGCGCGCGTGCTGGGGCCTTTCAGCCTGAACATCAACGAAGAGTCCGGTCTGCTGGTGGATGGCTTTGCCGCGCCGCCGCGCATGATGATGGGCCACGCCCAACCCTACTACCAAACGCTGGTCGAAGGTGCGGGCCTTACCAAGGCCGTCGATATGTATGCGTATCTCACGCCCATGGATACGGCGCTGCCCTACAAGCAAATGAAGTGGCTGCAAAGGGCCCTTGATCGCGACAAGCGCCTTTCATTGCGCCCGCTGAACCCGAAAAAATTCGACGACGATATCGCGACCGTTGTGCGCATCTTCAATGCCGCCTGGGTCGATAACTGGAACTCGTTGCCCATGACGGCGCGCGAAGTGCATCACATGGCCAGCGACTTAAAGCCGTTGCTGATCCCCGAACTGGTCTGGTTTGCGGAGGTGGATGGCGTACCCGCCGCCATGTGCGTGGCGTTCCCCGACCTGAACGAAATGATCAAGGATTTGAACGGCACGCTGCTGCCGTTCAATTGGGCGAAGCTGGCATGGCGCATGCTCAACCGCCGCAGCTTTGTGTCTGGCACGCGCGTGCCGCTGATGGGCGTGATGCCCGAATACAAAAACAAAACCGTAGGCTCCGTGCTGGCGCTGTTGACCGTGGGCTCGGTACGCCGGGAATCGCTGCGCCTCGGTTTTCCGGTTTGTGAAATGAGCTGGGTGCTGGAAAGCAACCCGCAAACCCGCCATTCGATTGAGGATATCGGCGGCAAAATCTACAAAACCTACCGCATGTATGAGAAGGCGATTTAAGCCTGGGCCTTAAGTCCTCTATTCGGGCATCCATTTTTCACCTTGTCCGGAATTCGTACATTCCGCTTTGTCCGCTTGGCAAAGCCAGCCAAACCTTCATAGCCTGCACCTCTATTTCAGAGGGGGGGGCTTCCATGCCGACAACACGCCGTGAACTTTTGCAAGTTGCTGGGGCCGCAACGGCTGCCGTTGCCTTAAAGGCAAAATCGGCCAGCGCTGTCGACAAAACCGATGTCATCATCATCGGCGCGGGGCTGTCGGGCTTGAAAGCTGGCATTGAATTGGCCGAGCAGGGCTACAAGGTCCGCGTGCTGGAAGCGAACAGTAGAGTGGGTGGCCGCGCTTTCACCGCTGATCATTTTTCAACCAAGCCGGAACTCGGCGCCAGTCAAATTGGTCCTGATTACGCCCGCGTACTCGATATGTGCCAACGCCTTGATGTGAAACTGGGCCCCGGCTCCAACATCAACGCGCCGTTCGCGTACTATGTCGGCGGGCGTATCATCAAAAAAGAAGAGTGGAAGTCGGCCAAGGAAAACAAAACCGTGGGCGACGAGCGTGCAGTGCTGCCGCAGGCCCTGTTCTCGTACTACTTGAAAAAGCACATGCCGTTTAAAGCGGCGGAAGATTGGCTGGAGCCGTCGGCCGCCCAGTACGACGTCGCCCCCGCTGTCTGGTTGAAAAGCAAGGGTGTGTCCGACGAAGCCTTGCGCCTGATGGACACGGAAGCATCATTGCTGACCCTGATGCAGGAAGAGGCGCGCGGCATGACGATTTTCGGCACCGGCAACGATTCCACCAAGGACCGCTTCCAGCAGTACGCGGAAAGCTCACAGCACGTGGTGGGCGGCACATCGCGTCTGCCGGAAACCATGGCGAAGAAGCTGGGCGATGCGGTGCAGTTGAACAAGATCGTCGCTGAAATTTCCATGACCACCAAAGACATCACCGTGCGTTGTCTGGATGGCTCGACTTACACCGCCGCCTTGGCGATCTCGGCGATTCCGTTCAAGCCGTTGAACCGTGTGTCCTTCGCGCAACCTTTGCAAGGCATGCAGGCCGAAGCCGTGCGCATGATGCCCTATGCCACCAACACGCAAGTGTACTTTGCCCTGAAAGGTGCCCCATATTGGGAGCAGGACGGCTTTGATGCCAGTTTGTGGTCCGACGGTCCCGTCACCAACTTGCGCCAGTCCATCAACTATGATGGCACGCGCACACGGGCGATGGCCTTCGTGACCGGCAAGAAGGGCGACCGCATCGACCAACTGCCGCCGAAAGACCGCGCTGCATTTGTGTTGGCTGAGTTGGAACGCATGCGTCCCTCTCTGAAAGACAAATTAGAGGTCGTGGGCGTGCACTCGTGGCCGCAGTACATGTTCGTGGAAGGTTGCCGCCACTCCTACAACCCGGGCCAGGTGTCGCGCTGGGCGATTGATATGATCAAGCCGCACGGGCGTTTACATTTCGCAGGCGAGCACACGCGCCGCCTGGATGTGGGCATGGAATCGGCCATGGAATCAGGCGAGCGCGCGGCCATTGAGGTTATCGAGCGGCTACAAGGTTAAACGCGTCCCTCACTAGACACGCGCAAAATCGCACCTACATGGTATCTTCAAGCTCTCACGATGAGGACTTGGGGGCCACGCATGTCTGCGCTGATTTGGGGTTATGTTCATATTCTGCTGCTGGTGTTCTGGGTGGGCACCGATGTGGGCGTGTTCCTGTGCGCCAATGTGGCGCGTACCACTAAATACAAACTCGAAACGCGCAATGCGCTGTTCAGCGTGCTGGGCGACATCGACCTGTTGCCGCGCTTTTGCTTTGCGCTGATTTTCCCATCGGGCCTTACGCTGATCGACGCCGTGGGGCTGTACGCCGTGCCGTTGTGGGCCTTAATGGCCGCGTGGATTGCAGGCGGCGTATGGGTGATCGCCATTTGGAAAGCGCATTTCAACCCTAAGGCCGCGTTTGTCGGGCCGTTCCGATTCATTCAGTTTTGGGGTCAGGGCATCTTCGGGTCATGCCTTGTGGCCGGGGGTATCGCCTCGCTGATCAGTGGTCAGCCGGTGGCCGAGAAATGGCTGGCGGCCAAAATTCTACTGCTGGGCCTCATCGCTTTCATCGCCATGCTGATGACCGTTGTGTCTAAACCCTTCGATGCGGCTTATACCGAAATCAACGTTTCCGGCTCTACGCCCGAGCTTGAAACGGCCGCCAGCAAATCCATGGGTCAGACCTTGGCTGTGGTGCTATGCTTGTACGGGGTGCTGCTGATCACCGCGTTCATCGGGAAAGTGAAGCCGTTTTAGGAAGGGTCAGTTTTAGGAAGGGCCATAAGTGTTCGCGCAGTATCTCCGCATCATCTTCATTATCCTCGCCCTGATCGGCGGCGTGGTGCTGTTCGCGTTTGCCTTCACTACGGCGGCAATTATCGTCGGCGTGCTGTTGATCATCGGCCTGATTTTCGGACGCCGCAGAACGGGAACGTGGATTGTGGTGCGGCGTGAAACATCAGGCCCCTTTGGCGAGGCCTCAACGCCGCCGCGTGGGCCCATAACCATCGATCATGACCCGAATGATCTGCCGCCGACCGATCAGGAGCGGCGTTAGCGAAATTCCGGCGGCGCGCAAACATTCCACTAAGAAGCTGTACCGGTTTCCAAACTTCTTCGTCGTCTGCGTGTTACACCCTCTTGGCGTTCGCGGCCAACCCGATCATGATCGGGCCCAACCAAAACAATACGTAATGGGGGCGACATGGCTCATGCATTTTTGAAACGCACGACATTTCTGGTGCCGAACGCTGAGGAGGCGGCGGCGTTCTACATCCACGTCTTTGGAATGACGAAATGGTACGACAGCGACAAAGTCGCCGTGCACAAATTTTTCCCGCCGGCGGGGCCCCATAATGCGCCGTGCCATCTCATTTTGCTCAAGGCCGACGACCCCATGATCGGGATGCTGGGGCTTATGCAGTACCTGGATCAGCCTTTCGATGCCGGGGTCAAAAAAGGCCGCACCAAAGTCCAGATGGGGGACCCGCTCTTGGTCTGGGAAACCAAGGACATCGACGGTATCTACCAGCGGGCGATGGAAAAGGGGGCAACCATCGTGTCCGCTCCCATGGATTGGGAGGTGCCAGGCTTTAACGACGGCCCGCCCATTAAACTTCGCACCATGTCGATGTTCGATCCCAATGGCATTTACATGGAAGTAAACTATAAACGGTAAATCTGTCTGCGAATCCAGACAGGCCGTCCTGTTTGACCGACCTACCTATAAGTGAAGTTCCGCCGTGTTTAGTGCTGTCTCCAAAACCATCCAACCCCGCCGCCGTGATCTCTTGGGGGGGTTCGAAGTGAGCCGCGTTCTGCCCGCCTTAGAACAGCGCAGCGTTGGACCCTTTGTGTTTCTTGATCACATGGGCCCGGCCAAGTTTGCCGCCGGCAAGGGCTTGGATGTCCGTCCGCACCCACATATCGGCTTGGCGACAGTCACTTACCTGTTCGAAGGCGAGATTATGCACAAGGACAACTTGGGCACCGAACAGGCGATCCGGCCAGGCGACGTCAACTGGATGGTCGCCGGCAAGGGGATCGTGCACTCCGAGCGCACACGCACCGAACTTCGCCGGGCCGGCTCTTCGTTGCACGGGATTCAGTCGTGGTTTGCGCTGCCCAAGAAAAACGAAGAAATGGAGCCCAGCTTCGAACATGTGCCGGCGGCACGCCTGCCCATGTTCAATCGCGGCGACATGAATGTAAGGCTGATTTTGGGCAACGGCTTCGGCTTGAAGTCGCCGGTGAAAATTTTCAGCCCCACGCTCTATGCTGATGTCATGATGGCGGACCGCGCAAGCTTCGATATCCCTGCCGACTACGCCGAGCGCGCCATTTATGTTGTGGAAGGAACGGTCGAGATTTCCGGCATGTTCATCGAAGCCGGCACCATGGCGACGTTCTTGCCCGAACTGACCGTGACGCTGCACGCCAAGGGCGCGCGCACGCGGTTTATGGTCATCGGTGGTGAGCCCATCGACGGCTCGCGTCACCTGTGGTGGAACTTTGTCGCCAGCGACGAAGACAAACTGGCCCGCGCCCGCACCGACTGGTCGGACGCTGTGGCTAAGGGATTCAAGAACGGCGGTCGCTTTGGGTTGCCGCCTGGCGAAACGGAAGCGATCCCACTCCCTAAAACCTAAAAATCACTTTGCCGTTGCGCTGTGCATTGGGTTGGCCCGCGTGCGCAAAGGCGGCGGCGTAGTCGCTTAAGCGATAACGCGCGGCGATGTTGGTCTTCATGATGCCGCTTGCCGCAAGCTCACCCAGTGTGGCCATAACGTGCGCCTTTTCATTTGCGCTGCGCCGATTGAATGCGCGTGACATACCCATGCCGGTGACGGTGAGGTTGCGTCGTGCCAGATCGGTGAACGCCACTTGCGCGGCATCAGGCCCGCTGCCGCCGTACAGCACCAATGTGCCCTGATCGGCGAGGCAATGCGCCAAGCGCCCCGCCACGGCGCCGCCGATCATATCTAGGCCGATAGCGATATCGGCGTTGCCTGTTGCTTGTTTCACGCGTGCCGCAAATTCATCGGCACCATCCGTATCGACCACCACCACATCGGCGCCAAGGGCTTTCAACTCGTTATCAAAGCCTGCGCGCCGCACTACGTTGACGGTGCGCAAACCCCTGTGCCGTGCAAGCCCGATGATGATGCGCCCTATCGACGAATTTGCAGCATCGTGAATGATCCAAGCGCCGGGCGGCAGCTTCACATAGTCTTCCAGCAACAGATAAGCCGTAAGCCCCATGGTCTGCACGATGCTTAAAGCTTCGGCGTCGCAGTCATCAGGGGCCGCGTAACAATTCGCGGCCACACACGGCACATACGTGCGAAAAAGCCCGCTGTATTTGGGTGGGAACACGCGCTGCCCCACGGTGAAGGTGATCACCCCGTCGCCAACCGCATGCACACGGCCCACACCCTCAGTGCCGCCGATACGCGGCAGCGTGTGGTGCGGCGTACGCTTTTCATCGGCTAAGTTCAGCACATCAGACTGATGAATGGCTGCCACTTCCATGCGCACCACAATTTCGCCGGGCGCGGCGATGGGAACGGGGGCTTCAATCAGCGCGAGCGCTGTACGTGCGTCGCCGTGGCCGATCTGCTGCAACACCTGCATCATCGTGTATCAGCCGTTGGGCAACAGGATGACCTTGCCATCACGCTCCGCGCCTGTGCGCAGCGCATGGCGGAAGGCGTCTGCGTATTGATCGAGCGTATAGGTGCCGGCAATGGCCGCGCGCATTTCTCCGGTCGCGATCATGCCCGCCAACTTGGCGTAGATGTTACGCAACTCGTCCATGCTGCGTTTCGCTAACCCCCGGCTGGTACTCATGCCTACCAGTTTGATGTCTTTCCAGAAGAGTTCATTGAAATGAATCTCGCTTGGCTTGCCGGAAATGAAACCGTAGTTCACCACCGTGCCGCCATTGGCCAGGCAGTGTGCGATGCGGCCCGTCGCTGGTCCCGCCACCAGATCAAGCCCAAGCTTGATTTCGGCATTGTCGGTTGCCGCGCTCACGCGCGCCGCCAGCTCATCGGCATTCTCGCTGTCCAGCACCACGGCATCGGCACCAAGCGCTGTTAATTCTGCAATCAATTCAGGCCGGCGCACGATGTTGCATGTTTTAACGCCTTTTTCTTTCGCCAAGACAATAGCGTACCGGCCGCAACTTGAATTGGCGCCGTTCTGTAAAACCCAGTCGCCGGGCTTGAGCGGCACATAATCTTCCAGAAGAACAACAGACGTCATGCCGTTGACCAGCATCAGCGACAATTGCACCGCGTCCCCTTCTGGGGCGGGCATCACTTTCTCGGCCGACGTGCACACAAGTTCGGCGAAGGTTGAAGCACCCCACCATGGAAACACGCGGTCGCCGACTTTGAACCCATGCACATCGCTCCCCACAGCGGTGATGCGGCCGATGCCTTCGTAGCCCGGCGTGTTCGGGAACGTGACATTGCGAAAGCCTGGCTCCCCCATGAATTTTTTAATATCGGCCAGATGCACGGCCGCCGCTTCCATGCGGATAACAACTTCGTTTGGTTTGGGTGTGGGGTCGGGCAGTGTAACCAGCCGTACGGCTTCGGCTGGGTTGCCAAAAGCGATGTGTTGTAAAGCGCGCATATGACGATAGGACCCGTAAATGAAATTTTGGCCCGCTGCTCTTCAGCAGCTCTTACTCAGCAGCAGAGGCCAAGTTACCGTGTGCGTCGACCAGCAGCGACGGCGGGAAGCGCACGGATGCGGTGGTGCCTTGGTTCGGCTCGCTGGCGATCAAAAGTTCGCCGCCCAGAAGATCCATGTATTGCTTGCAGATCGACAAGCCCAAACCAGCCCCTTGTCCGGAGCGCGAAATCGTGGGGTTGCCTTGCAGGAAAGGCTCGCCGATGCGGCGCATGAGGGCAGGGTCGATGCCGGGGCCGCGGTCGGAAACGGAAATATCCAGCCCTTTGTCGTGTCGGCGCGCTTCAACCTCGATCTCAAGACCGGGCGATGAAAACTTGGTGGCGTTGGTCAAGAGGTTGATCAAAATCTGGCGAAGATAGCGTTCGTCGGCGCTGATGTCGGGCAGATTTGGCGGAACATTTAAGACAATGCGCAAGCCGCGCTCGCTGGCCAGGCGTTCCACAAACGCAATGGCGCTTTTGATGGTGCTGGCAATGTTGACGTTCTCGCGGTTGAGCGGCTGAATCCCGGACTCGATCTTGGCCATGTCCAGAATGTCGTTAACGATATTCAGCAGGTGCTCGCCGGATTTGTGAATGTGATCGGCGTACGACACGTACACAGGCGATACACCTTCGCCCA
>JAEUKL010000334.1 GCA_016793005.1 Rhodospirillaceae bacterium
CGCGGTCCTTGGCGCTTGCGCGCAATTCGGCGGCCAGGGCCCGATCTTCCTCGGGCGTTTTGCCCCGGGGCCGCGTGCCTTTGATAGGCCGTGTTTCCACCTGCCCCTTGGTGTCGACGTTCAGAAACCGTTCAGGCGACGCCGAAATGATCTGTAAATTGTCGCCCACCGACAGATAAGCCGCAAACGGCGCCGCAGAAATGGCGCGCAGGCGCTGATACAGTCCAAAGGCCGTCAGGTCTTTCGGCCAAGGCGCGGTCCAGCGCTGGGTCATGTTGGCCTGATAGATTTCGCCCGCGCGGATCAATTCAATGATGGCGGCGATTTTCTGTTTGTATGCAGGTTCGCTGAAATCTGCGGTCCATGTGGCTTGGGGCGTTTGCGGCGCGGTCGGCAGCGTTTCGCCCAGCCTTGCGGTAATCTCTGCTGCACGCGCTTTGGCGCGCGCGGTGCGGGCTTGTCCATCGCGCTCGGGTAAACCCGACGACATGACCCAGGCTTTTTTGTTTTTCAGGTCAAACGCCACAACCACATCGTAAAGCCCAAACGCCAGGTCGAGCGGAAAGCTGGGTGGCTTGCGTGGCGGCAGATGCTCCAGCGCACTTCCGACCTCGTACCCCACAAACCCCACCGCGCCGCCAATAAAGGGCGCCGGCAAACCGGCATCGGGCGTGATGTGAAATGCGTTTAAAGCTGCGCGTAACTCGGCAAACGGGTCGGGCGTGGTCTCTGTGGGTTTGCGCGTGATGACCTTGAAAGGCTCAACCGCAATATAGGCGAACTGTGCTTGCGCGCCCTGTGAACCGCCATCAAGCAGCATAGCAAAAGGCATGTGCGCAAAGGGCGCAAAGGCCGCCGCCGGGTCGCGGTAGGCAATAGGTTCGACAAGGATGCGGGGCGTGGGCGTCACGGCACGCTCAGAAAATAGAAGGGCAATGATACGATGGCGAAAGTATCAACCGAGTGTCGGCAGCACGCGGTCGGGCAGCGCATGGCCGTCCATGTACGCGCGGATATTAATGATGACCTTCTCGCCCATGTTGATGCGGCTTTCGAAGGTGGCCGAGCCCATATGCGGCAGCAGCACAACGTTATTCATCTCCAGCAGCTTCGGACTGACCGCCGGGTCGTGTTCGAACACATCAAGGCCCGCGCCGGCCAGCTGTTTGTCTTCCAGCATGCGGATCAGTGCGTCTTCGTCCACCACTTCGCCGCGGGCCGTGTTGACGATGTACGCTGTGGGTTTTAGCAGCCGCAAGCGGCGCTCGGCCAGCAAGTGAAACGTGGCCGGGGTATGTGGGCAATGGATCGACACGACATCCACGCGCGCCAACATCTGATCCAGGCTTTCCCAGTAAGTGGCTTCCACTTCGGCTTCCAGGTCGGGCGCCAAGCGGCGGCGGTTGTGGTAGTGCACAGCCATGCCAAAGCCGCGTGCGCGGCGTGCGACTGCGGTACCAATGCGGCCCATGCCGATGATGCCAAGCCGCTTGCCCCATAAGCGGTGCCCCAGCATGTGGGTGGGGCTCCAGCCTTTGAAGCGGCCTTCGCGGATCATGCGCGCCCCTTCGACGATGCGCCGGGGGACCGCCACGATCAGGGCCATGGCCATGTCGGCCGTATCTTCGGTCAGCACATCGGGCGTGTTGGTGGTACTGATGCCGCGCTTGTAGGCGGCGGCTACGTCAATGTGGTCGACACCGTTGCCGAAGTTCGCGATCAGCTTCAGCTTAGGCCCGGCGTGGGCCAACAGGTTTGCGTCGATCTGGTCCGCCAGGTTGGGTACCAGCACGTCGGCGGTTTTCACCGCCTCGATCAATTCATCGGTGTGAAAGGGGTGGTCGTCGGCATTCAGCCGTACGTCGAACAACTCCATCATCCGCGTTTCCACGGCTTCCGGCAGTTTGCGCGTCACAACAACCAGTGGTTTGGATTTGAGCGGCTGAGGCACTGTTGTAACCGGTGAAAGCAGCTGAAACTGATGAGGTGGTTGATCTCGGAATCCATGTGTAGAGTTGTCCCGCACGGTCTGCAACCGGCTTGATTGCAGAGCTGTTGTGCAGTGCGTTGCCAAAGGGGCGGTTCCCAGGTCATAAAGGCGGCAGGCAGTTCAAAATATAGGCGTTGATGCAGGTGAGCGTACGCAGTCCCGCGTGGTTGGTTGTGGTTCTGGCTCTGATGATGGGCGGCGTGGCTGCGTCTGCGCCGGCCAATGCCCAAACCGCGCCCAAGGCTGAACCCGCCAAACCCAAACCTGCGCCGGCTAAGCCTGCGGCCACCAAACCAAAGGCCGATAAGCCCTCGGCGAAACCTGCCGATACCAAATCCCCTGCGAAGGAAGCGCCCAAAGCCGTCGAAGCAAAACCGGCTGAGGCAAAAGCGCCCGAGGCAAAACCAACGGAAGCCGAAACGGCGGAAACGGCTCCGGCCACGCCCGAGCCCTCATTGCCCATTCCCCGCTTTGTCTCGTTCCGCACCGACCCGGTGAATGCGCGCGCAGGTCCTGGAGTGCGCTACCCGGTCGATTGGGTCTATATGCGCCGCCGCTTGCCGGTGGAAATCATCGCCGAGTTCGAAACCTGGCGCCAAATCCGCGACCCCGACGGCACCGAATCCTGGGTCCATCAAAGCATGGTCAGTGGCCGCCGCACGGGGGTGATTAAAGGTCAGGCGCAGGGTTTGCGTAAAACCAACACCGATATCTCGGACACGCTGGCGACCTTAGAGCCGGGGGTGATCGTTGATGTTGTGCGCTGTCCTGATGGAGTCTTTTGCCGTGTCGAAGTGAGCGGACTTCAAGGCTGGCTGAAGCGCGATCAGTTCTGGGGCGTGTATACACAGGAAATTATTGAATAGGTCATTTTTGATTTGGCGAATTTTCCACGCCAACCGCCAGGGCGCGAATGCGCCCCGGTTTATAAATCTGGCGGCTTAAGCCGCCGGGCACTTCTCGGGAAAATTCGCCCTAATCCAAATCCTTGGCGAGTTCGGCGCGCACTGTTTCAGACATCACCGCGATATGACCGTAGTTGGCATGTGAAATGCCCAACAATACCTGCGTGCCCGGCGTTTTGAATTTCGCGGCTTGCTCGGCCGTCATCGGGAAGTGCAGGAAGTGCACCGATGAGGTTTTGCCGTCTTCGGTGGTGCGCTCGGTGTCGTCTTCCGGCACGCCTTTCACCGTCTCGCCCGCGAACGTCAGCGCAATCATGTCTTCGATATGGCCCAGGGTGGCCAGCACGCGCGCGCGCTTAATTTCGTCCTCAATCTGGATCAGCATGGTCGCGACCACTTCGCGCCCCTGCGGGATCAGCGGATTGTACGCGTCCAACTCGCCGTCCAACTGGCCATCGCCGCCCTTTTCGATGAACAGCATTTCGTGAACTTGCGCCCACATGGTGTCGTAGTTCTCGAATAGGAACGTGCAAAACGGCCCCACTTCCAGGCGGCGGTTCTTTTTCACCTGCACCAAGCCACGGCGGTGCGCGTGGCGAATCTTCCCATACTCAGCCATGGGCATAATGTCGGCGGGTGTGATCTGGCGTTTGGCAGTCATGGCTTCTCTAGCGGTTCAATTTAATTACAGGCCGTAAGCTTTCGCGAAAATTTGAATCGGGTGCAGCGATTCGGTGGTCTTCGGATTGTCGCCGCTGCCGAGCCCTTGCGCGATGTGCTTGCCGGCCAACGGGCACTCGGAGGCCAGATAGGTTTTATTGGCGTCAGCAGTTTTACGCACGGTTTGGCGCGCAAACTTGGTGGCGATGGGGAAGTTTTCTTTTTTAATGCCCCATGATCCGCCATGGCCCGAGCAGCGCTCGATCACGGCCACATCGGCTTGCGGAATAAGCTTCAGCATCTCGGTGGCTTTCTGGCCCATGTTCTGGGCGCGGGCGTGGCACGCAAGGTGCAACGCAACGCTTGCTCCCGTTTGCAAGCCCGGCGCCAAGCCTTCCTTCTTTGCAATGTCGACGACGTACTCACAAATGTCGTAGGTCGCGCGCGACAACGCTTTCACGTTCTCATCGTCAGGTACAATCAGCGGCCACTCGAATTTCATCATCAGGCCGCAACTGGGCACCAGTGCGATCACGTCCTTGCCGGCATCCACATGGGGCCGCAAGGCCTTTGCAATCTCACGCGCCTTCTCGGCTACACGCTCAATGTTGCCCTGCTCTAACTGAGGCATACCGCAGCAGGCCGGGTACACCACTTCGGCCTCAACGCCATTCTTGGCCAGCACGGCGAGCGCGGCGTTGCCGATATCGGGGTTGTTGTAGTTGGCAAAGCACGTGGCGTAGATCACGGCCTTGCGCGCTTTGGCGGGCGCCTCTGTGTTCACGGCCGGCGGGTTGGCCTTGGCTTGCGATACGAACGTTTTGCCATAAAACTTCGGCAATTCCACATCCTGGTGCACGTCGGCGATTTTTTCCAGGATCGGTCGGGTGAGGCCGTTGCCGCGCTTCGAGGCCCAGTTTGCCAGGTCCGGCGCAATCGCGGCCAGTTTGCCGTTGCGGTCGGTTTCGGTCAGTTGCTCGTCCCAGAAGGGCGTGGCGCCTTGTTTGGCGCGTTCGGCGACACGGTAGCGCAGCATCAGGTGCGGGAAGTCGATGTTGAAGGCGTGCGGCGGAACGTAGGGGCACTTGGTCAGGTAGCACATGTCACACAACGTGCAGGCATCCACGACCGGCTTGAAGTCGGCACTTTTTACGCCGTGCAGCTCTTCGTCGCCTGCGGCATCCACCAGATCGAACAGGCGCGGGAATGAGTCGCATAAGTTGAAGCAGCGACGGCAGCCGTGGCAGATATCGAACTGGCGACGCAGTTCGGCGTCTAACTTCGCCTCATCAATGAAATCGGGGTTGGTCCAGTCAATCACATGCCGGGTCGGTGCTTCCAGACTTCCTTCACGCATCGTTTTTCATCCCACCTTGAGAACGACGACAGACTGCTGCAAACGAAAACCGGCCGGATGCGTTTTACGGCACCGGCCGGTTCTTAGAAAAATATAGTTAGGCCCCGGCTTATTAAGCCAGCGAGTCCAAAGCTTTTTGGAAACGGCCGGCGTGCGATTTCTCGGCTTTCGCCAGAGTTTCGAACCAGTCGGCGATTTCTTCAAAGCCTTCATCGCGAGCAGTCTTGGCCATGCCCGGGTACATGTCGGTGTACTCGTGCGTTTCACCGGCCACCGAAGCCTTCAAGTTCAGCTTGGTTTCGCCGATGGGTTGGCCAGTCGCCGGGTCGCCGACGACTTCCAGGTATTCCAAGTGACCGAACGCGTGGCCCGTTTCGCCTTCCGCGGTCGAGCGGAACAAAGCCGAGACGTCGTTGTGACCTTCAACGTCGGCCTTTTGCGCGAAGTACAGGTAGCGGCGGTTAGCTTGGCTTTCGCCCGCGAACGCGGCCTTCAAGTTACCTTCGGTTTTTGATCCTTTGAGATTTGCCATGATGAAGCCCTCCTATGCTGACAAACGAATTTCTGAAATGACGGTGCGGTGAGCGCTCATCGCACGTACAGAATTTGGCGGCGCCGAAATCAGCTCCTGCGCCCACGCGCCGAAAATGACATCAGACCTGCTGACTTAACGCCGGTGCGGAATCCATGTCAACGAATTCTAGAATAATTCTAATCTGAGAATCATTCTCAAATTAAAGGCTCGGCGTGCAGAGCGCGCAAGATCATCCCGCACGCCATCTCCCCACACGCCATCGTTCCACACGCCATCTCCCCACACGGGCCACGTGCAATACCATTATGTGACAAACCGAGCGGCAAACATTGCGCTTAACGCGCGAGCCGGATCACAACTTCGACGCGAGAGATGGTTTCGCCCATAGGCGCTTCGGGCAGGCTGCTAATCTGCACACTTTCCAAGGGTACATCCTGCAGCTTGCCGGTTTTCTCGAAATAGAAATGGTGATGCGCGGTTGTATTGGTGTCGAAGTACGATTGGCCCGATTTGATCGAGATCTCGCGCAGCAGCCCTTTTTCTGTGAAGTCGTGCAAGGCGTTATAGACGGTCGCCAGCGACAAGTTGCCGCGCGCTTCGTTGAACAGGGATTCCGCCGTTACATGGCGTGGCCCGTGCGCGAACAATAACTTTGCCAAGGCTAAACGTTGCCGTGTGGGCCGCAAACCCGCGGCCCGCAGCCGGTTGAGCACATTGGTGTCGCGAGATAAAGAACCGGAAGAGCGCATTCGGAAAATGTCACAGTGCGATGAATTGACCTTGAATATGTAGTCTTTTTTCGACGGCCTGAAAAGGCCGGGGCTTGGGGCGGCGCATGATGGCGGTTGCCTGTCTGCGCCGCTCGCTTTTGCACCCAATCGTCCAATGCTCTATACACCTGTCATGACTCAATCTTTTGCATCTCAGCTTTTGTCATCGCGCCTTGTCCGCAACGTTTTGGCGATTGCAGGCATGCTATTCACCACATTTGTGATCTTTCGCGGGGTCGCGGCCTTCAACGACGTGCTGAAGATGTACAACTCCATGCCGGTGGTTTCGCCTGTGGCCTACACCTGCCCCAAGGGCTATGTGCTGGTGAACATCGGCAAGACCGACAAGCAGGAATGCATTCCGGCGCCATACGAGACAAAAGGCGTAGTGGCGGTGGGGTTATATCAGACTGAGCGCAAAGCACCTCTGGTGCCTGAGCAAAAAGCGCCCGCGGCCAGTGCCGCGCCCGCAGCCGTAGCTCCAACGAACAAACCCTCTGCTCAGCAGCCATGACAGACGCTGAGGGGGTCGCACTGGCCCAGCAACGGCCGCAGCAGCCGAACACCCAAGGCCGCCTCACCGTCGGCATTTTGTCGTTGGCGCAAGCCTTGGCCATGACGGGTGTGTCCATCGTCACGCTGACGACGGGCCTTGCCGGGGCGTATCTCAGCGACAACCCGGCCTTTGCCACCGTGCCCATGGCGGCGCAGTACGTCGCCACCATGTTCTGCACCTACCCGGCTGCGATGCTCATGCGTCACTATGGCCGCCGCTTCGGCTTCACCCTGGGTCAGGCCTTCGGGTTTTTAGGGGCATGCTTGTCGGCCTACGCACTGTTGCAGCAGTCATTCGCGCTGTTTCTGGCGGCGGGCGTTCTGCTGGGTGTTCATAACGCCTTTTGGGGTTTCTACCGTTTCGCGGCCGCTGAAGCAGCCGATGCGGCATTCAAAGCCCGCGCCATCTCGTTGGTCATGGCGGGCGGCGTGCTTGCAGCATTCGCAGGCCCCGAACTGGCCAAGTTGACCCGCAATCTTTTGGCGCCGGTTCTGTTTGCCGGGTGCTACACGGTGGTCGCTGCGTTGTGTGTGGCAAACATCGGCCTTTTACAGTTCGGGCGGTTGCCGGGCGCACCGGCTGCGGCCCCGCAAATGGGTGGACGGACGTGGCAGCAATTGCTGCAAGATCCCCGGTATCTCGCGGCGGTGGCTGCCGGCATGGCCAGCTACGGGGTCATGGTGCTGGTGATGGCTGCGACGCCTTTGTCCATGGCCGACTGCGGGCTCACCTTCGACGACTCAGCCTTTGTGATCGAGTGGCACTTGCTGGCCATGTTCACACCCAGCTTTTTCACCGGCGCATTGATCCAGCGTCTGGGAACAACCCGCATTATTTTGATCGGCTTCGTGCTGAATGCGATCTGCATGATCGCCAACCTCAGCGGCACAACATTGCTGAACTTCTGGGTCGGCCTTGTGGCTCTGGGGTTCGGCTGGAACTTTATGTATGTGGGGGCGACGAACCTGCTGACCGATACTTACCGCCCTGAAGAGCGCGATACGGCGCAGGCAACGAACGACACAATGGTTTTTGCAGCGATTGCGCTTGCGACATTTGCCTCGGGTGCTCTTCAGCAAACGTGGGGTTGGGCGGCCGTGAATGCCATCGTCGCCCTGCCCTTGGTTTTTGCAGGCGTGGCCATGCTGGGCTTGCGCGCAAAACCGCGACCGCAAAATATTTAGTGATTTCCGCCCTTCGGCTTTTAATGATTCCCGCCCTTCGGCGGGGGGCCCGACAACACTTCGATTTTTGTCGCCATGGGGCCGCGTTTGCCGGGCTGCACGTACATCCGCACTTTCTGTCCCGACTCAAGGCGGTCGAGGTTTGAGCGTTGCAGTGCGCCGATGCCGATGAACACATCAGCACCGCCACCCATAGGCACACCGAAGCCATAGCCTTTATCGGGAGCGAAGAATTTGATCTCGCCTTCAATCACGCTTTCGTCGCCGTCCGACGGCGGTGCGTCGTCCACCACGGAACTTTCATCAACCCGGTCGATGTTTGAAACTTGAAGACCGCGCGGGCCATCGCCCAAATCGCAAATCAGCGTCGCACCCTGGCGCAAGGTGCGCAGGCCCGCACGCTGTACGACAGACACATGAAGAAACGCATCCGGGGACCCGTCCGTGGGCGCGACAAATCCGAAACCCTTCGCCGGATTGAACCACTTCACTTTTGCTGTGACCCCCGATTTGGTGGGGGAACCGCCCGAACCATGCATCGAACCAACGAACCCTAAAAAAACGCCCGCAAGCCCTGGTGAAATTCTACACGAAACAGAGGGCCCAACCAAACCGGGGCGAGTGGTTCCGCGTGTGAGCAGTTGCGTTAAAGGCCCAAAAACATGATGTTTTTGATGGGTTCGATTATCCATCCGCCGCGGGTGGGCGCTTAGAAACTCAATGCTTTTTTACGGGTTCCCAGGGATGGGCCCGCGCACCCGGCGTACCGCTTCGGCCCAGCCGGTTAACACCGCCTGGCGTGCGTCCGAACGCATGCCGGGGGACGCTGTAAAATCACGCGCCCAGGCCGACTCGACATCCGACAGCGAGCCGAAAACCCCTGCCCCCAGGCCCGCCAGGAACGCAGCGCCAAGCACTGTTGTCTCGCGATACTGCGGGCGCTCGACAACAAGGCCTGATACGTCGCTCAGGAATTGCATCATCCAGTTGTTGGCCGACATGCCGCCGTCAACGCGCAACGCGGCCGGCTTTTCAACGCCATCGGCGATGAATGTCGCCAGCAAGTCTTGCGTTTGCATGCACACACCCTCCAACGCTGCGCGCACAATTTGCGCCGCCGACGTGTCGCGCGTGATGCCGAGGATCGCACCGCGTGCATCCGGGTCCCAGTGCGGCGCGCCCAACCCGGTGAACGCTGGCACAAAATATGTGCGGCTGGTGCCGTGCGCGGATTTTGCCAGTTCTTCGCTTTCAGCGGCCGTGCCGAACAGTTTCAACTGATCGCGCAGCCATTGCACCGCCGTGCCGGCGTTGAACACGCTGCCTTCCAGGGCGTAGGTGGTTTTACCATTCAGCTTGTACGCAATGGTCGTCAGCAGTTTGTTTTTTGATGTGAAGGCCTTGCTGCCCGTGTTGATCAACACAAAGCAACCCGTGCCAAACGTGCACTTAATCAGGCCCTCACGGAATCCGGCTTGGCCCACGAGTGCGGATTGTTGATCGCCTACTAGCGCCCTGATGGGAATGGGTGCGCCAAATAAATCCGGCGTTGTCGTGCCGAAGTCATCCGTTGTGTTCTTCACCTCGGGCAACAGCGAGGCCGGCACGTTGAACAGGTCCAGCAGCTCGCGGTCCCAAACGCCTTTGTGAATGTCGTACAGCATGGTTCTTGAGGCATTTGTGGCGTCGGTGGCGTGAACCTTGCCCCCTGTCAGACGCCACAGCAGAAATGTGTCGATGGTGCCGAAGGCCAGCGCGTCCTTGTCGGCTTGCGTGCGCGCATCCGGCACATTTTTCATCAACCATGCGGCCTTGGTGGCGGAAAAATACGAATCAATCACCAATCCTGTGCGCGCCTGAATCACTTTGTCTTTGCCTTGCGCGCGTAGTTCATCGCATTGCGGTGCCCCGCGCCGGTCTTGCCAGACAATCGCGTTATGGATGGCCTGCCTCGTCTTGCGATCCCAGATCACCGAGGTTTCGCGCTGATTGGTAATGCCGATAGCCACAACGCCATCAACACCACCGGTCTGAGCAATCACATCACGGCACACTTGAACGGTGGCTTTCCAAATCTCCTCGGGGTCGTGTTCGACCCAGCCGTCGCGCGGATAAATTTGGGGCAAAGGAATTTGTGCGGTGGCCAAGGGCTTGGCGCGATCATCAAACATCACCGCGCGCGTAGATGTGGTGCCCTGGTCGATGGCCAGAATGCGTTTTGTGGTCATGCGTTTTTCTCCCCACGCCGAGTGGAACAAATCGCTTCGGCCTGGGTCAAGTCATCCGGTGTATTGATGTTAAAAAATGGATCGTAAGGCGCAGTGGGCCACGTGACGTCGGCCACACGGAACCGGCTTTGCAATTTATGAATCGCTTGCGGGCCGTCGGCTACCGCGCGTTCAACATCTTCGGCAATCTCAGTGCGCCACAGCGCCACCAGATGATGCCGCTGGCCGCCAGACATGGCCACGGCAATTTCCACATCGGGCGCAAGGGCTGTCCGCAGGCGCGTACTCAAGTCGGGCGGCAGAAATGGGCAGTCGGCCGGTGCCGTCATCACAAAGGGCTCTGTCGCACGAACGGCCGATAGAACACTTGCGACCCCCGCTGCGGGCCCTGCATTCTTTTGCGCATCGGTGATGATCGGTAAGTCAAAATGCTCGGCGCTAAATTGATCGACCCAGGACGCCTTCTCGCGCAAACCCAACATCAGCCCGCGCACTTGCGGCGTCAGCGCATTGATGGTGTGCGCGATCAACGGCAGCCCGCTCAACAAGACCATTGGCTTGGCCCCGCGATTAAGGCGCACGCCATCCCCGCCCGCCAGCACCGCCGCCACCGGTAAATCAGGATCAGAGGGAAAACGTAAAAAGCCCGCCATCGCATCACGATGACGGGCTCTTATTCTCGGGTCAATCTGGCTTTGGGGCCAGTAAGTTTAAGCAACGCGGCTAATGCCGTCGCCCTCGTCATTGCCGTCAAAGCCGCCGATGAACGGCGACAGCGCTTCGCCGTAATCGTCGTCATTGACGTTGAAGCTTTGCGCCCATACCGGCTCGACCACGTGCTTCTCGGCGGTGGTTTGAATCTGCTTCTCGGCGCGGTGCAAATTGCGCTCGGTCACAATGGCCATGCGGCCCGCACCATGATCTTTGTAAATCATCAGCGCATAACGAAACGCATCCGACGACTGGCGCATGTATTCCCACTCGCCCGTGTGCTTGGCCAGCAGGAACAACGCCGAGCCCAGCGTGTTCTGAATGGCGGCCCATTGCAGCGGGGCCGTATCGGGGGTGCGCACCTGAAGTGCAGCCGCACAGCATTTCACCGCATACTCAAGCACGGGAACGCTGCGGGCGTTATCGCCGTACACTTGCAGAATCTGCGCCAGCGTATTGGAAATTTCCGACCAGCGGATCGGGTGCGTATAGCGGTTGAACACCTGACGCGCCGATTGGCAGGCATGAATGGCTTCGCGCAGCGCATTATCATCGCCCGCCGCCATGTCGATTTTATACAATACTGTGCCTAAGCGGTATTTCATCAAGCCCCAGTCGGCGGGTTGCTTGCGGCGCGAGATATGCACCAGCGCGCGGCGATAAGAATCCGCCGCGTTCTCCAAGGTATCCAAATCGTTTGTGCGTTCGGCAATGATCTGCAGCACCAGGCCCAACTGCTGATACAGCTGGCCCACCACAGCGCCTTCGACATTACCGTAAAGCTCAATCGCCATGCGCCAGGCGTCGGCGGCCGTCTGGTACCAGGCGCGGTCGCCTTCCAGCTGGGCGCACAAAGCGGCGGCATTGCCGTAGCAGAACAGAATTGCCGCACGTTCGTGGGGTTCCATCGCTGCCGACGGATCCAGCCCCAATGCGCGGCCCCCTTGCGCCACAGCCGGCAATGCAGAGCGCAAGATACGCCCTTGCGCAAAGCTGCGCGGGTCAATCGCTGCCAGCACGCAAGCACGGATGAGCGGTTGCCATTCGCTGTAGAAGTCGATGGGCAAATAAAGGCTGTTCAACGCCGTGAAGCGGCCCGGGCGCTCGCCGGGACTGGAGGCGACGGTGACGAAATGCAGCTCGGCATTGCGGCCGGTGGGCTCCATCTGGCCCCAGATCAAAAGGTCGGCATTGCGTTCGGACAGCCACGCGCGGCCTTCGCGGTTGATGCGTTTCACGGTGTCGTCGTTGTTGAACGCGTTCGCATCCAATACGCCGGGCACGAAACGGCTGAACTCGCGCTCGATCAATTCCACGCGCACGCCTGGGATGCCGCTTAAGGCTTCCACCAGCAGCTTACGCTGCATGTTTTCGTAATCGTCGCGCAGCAAGCACACCAGAATTTGGATGTCGCTGGGTGTGGGCGCTTTGGTTTTCTTGCCGGGGCGGCGGGTTTTATCCTTCACCACGGTATCGAGAATGCGCTCGAAGAAATTCGATTTACGCTCGCCGATCAGGTTGGCCGGAATCGCGCGGCCCAAGCGCGGCGTCGGGGTGACGTTCACACCCGTATCGAGCGGGATGGGCAATTTGGCTGTGGTCTCGCGCCATACGTCGGCGGGGATCATGGACCCTTCGTTGGTGCGCATGCGCTTGGCCAACTTGGTCATGACCTTCAGCGCGGTCGTCGGATCCGACTCAACACGCTTTAAAAATTCGTCTTTGCCGATGGCTTTTACGGTGACAGTCCCGCGGGCGCGGGCGGTATTGGTGCGCGGGCTTGAGTCCAGCACACCCATTTCGCCGAACATCTCGCCGGTCTTAAGGCGGGCCAGAACTGTCGGCCCGTCGTCGCCATCGCCGATGATCTCGACAGAGCCTTCCAGAAGTTCAAACGCCCAGCGGCTTTCGTCGCCGCGGGCATAAATCAGTTCGCCGTCTTTGAAAGATTTTGTGGCTGTCTTCACCGCTTGATCCCCAATGGCCCGCTTCTGCGTGCTGATAGAGGTTGAGGTGAAATGGTTAACGGCGCGCGCTTAAAAACCCCTTAATCGCGGTAACTTTTGCCGCCGTGTGCCGAACTGGTCTTGGTCAGCGTCAAAACCACTTGCTGTCCTTGTTATCCCCGGGATTCCTGTGGATCCATGGTATAAATAATGTATATGCACTAATTAACGGGTTTTATTCCATAGGTTGGTGCGATGTCTCAGGGCTTGAGATGTGCTCCAGCTTCTCCAGTATTTCCAGGCTGCGGCCCACCTGGGCCTCGCCTAGCACGCTGGCAATGTAGCCCTGGGCCGATTTCCAGGCCCCGACGGCGGTGTTGAATACATCGGCTCCATGCAGGGTCAGGCTCAGCGTTAAACCGCCGCGCCCACGGCCCCCAAAGACCTGCACCATGTTCTGGGCTTTCAGCGGCTTCAGCGTGCGGCTCAGGGTCGAGGGGGCGATATCCAGCACATCCGCGACGGTGGTCAGGGCCGCCCCCTCCAACGCTGCGATCACGCACAGAATGTTGAACTGGCTCACATCCAGGCCAAAGGGGGCCAGGGCTTCGTCAAAACGCCGCGAGATGCGCCGCGCCGCGCGCCGGACGTGCAGCGCCAGGCAAACTTCAACAATCGTCGCCGCATCCGTGCCCATAATTAGTGTATATACACTATAAAATAGGCTATGCGCGATATTTTAAGCTAAAATTGGGCGATCCGGCCGGTTCGGGTATGGTGGCTTTGGTTTCAGGTGTGGTTTTAGCTGTGTTGAAGGCGGGTTGTGGCGATGCGCATGTTTTGGGGTCGAGGGTTACGGGTTCTGGCGGCGGCGGTTTTGACGTGGGGTGCGGCCGTCAGCAGCGCAGAGGCGCGCAATCTGATGGAAAGCATCAAAGATGCCGGCTCATTCAAGCAGATGCTTCGTGGCTACGAGGTTTCGGGCTTAAGCGATCTTCTGACCGGCGAGGGGCCCTACACCATTTTTGCTCCCAGCGACGAAGCCTTCCTGAAACTGCCCAAGGCGGCGGTGGCCGATCTGATGCAGCCGCACAATCGGGATAAACTGAGCAAACTTTTGCGCCATCACATGCTGGGGGGCTTGGTGCTGTCGCGCGATTATGCGGGCAAACGCCTGGAGGCGATTCCGCTGGCGGGCGATGCGCTGTTGCTCGATGCGCGGACACAGCCAAAAATCGCCGGCGCAAAGATTGTCAGGTCCGACATCGTCGCCGACAACGGTGTTATCCATGTAATCGACACCGTCTTGATCCCGAACTTCGACGACCTCAAAGAATAAAACAAAAAGAATAGCTGCCGCGTGTGCCTTTACGGTTGCGGCTAACCACACCAGGAGCCGCAAGCCGATGACTGCCTATATTCTCGCCAACAATCACACGACTGATTACGACGCCAACCTGGGTGCTTATCGTGGCCGCGTGACCGATGTGGCCACATCCTTCGGCGGGCGATATCTGGCGCGCGGTGTTCCGGCCCAGGTGCTGGAAGGCCAGTGGCTGCCGCGTCAACGCAACGTGATCTCGCGTTGGGATAATCAGGCGGCGGCTGAAAAGTTCTGGTTCTCGGACGTGTACCAAAAAGAAGTGCGTCCCAACCGTGTCGGCACGGCCGTGAATGACATTGGGCTATTCGAAGGCGAAGGTGAGCCCGCGCCGCTGCCAGCCAACGATGAAGTCTACATGCTGGTGATCGCGCAGTTAGGTGCAAGCCCTGAGAAATTCGTTCCCTACGCTAAGGCGGCTGCCGCGTTGATTACGACATTCGGCGGCCGCTATCTGGTGCGTGGCGCACCAGCGAAAATGCTGGAAGGCGAGTACTTAAAGCGCACACGGCTTGTGTTGTCGGCCTGGCCCAACATGAATGCCGCGCTCAGTTTCTGGAACTCGGATGAATACCAGCACAAAGCCAAGCCGTTACGCGACGGCACCGGTATTTTTGATGTGGCGCTGTTTAACGCCGAAAAGCACTAAGCTTTGGACTTTTCGAGTTCCAAACTTTCTAATTCCAAGCTTTCTAATACCAAGCGGGCGCGTGCGGCTAAGAAGATGATGAACGCGCCCGTGGGGCAGAGGACTAAGCCGGCCAGCGAGATGGAATTGCCGACAGCCGCCTCGCTGCGGAACACATAGTCCGTCAGTGCACCCACCAGCAGCGCGCCCAAGGAAATGCCCACCAGGTTCGTGACCGCGTAGTACAACGCGGTCATGCGCCCGCGCAGGCGATTGGGTGTGATTTCTTGAATCGTCGCCAGTGATGGCCCGGACGGAAACACCAGCAGCGTAATCAGCGGGGCCGCGAGCGCCAGACTGATCCAGCCGCTGGGCATTTGGGTGGTCAGCACAGCTGGAATTGTTAGAAGCGCATTACCAACTGCAATGGCCAGAAGGTTTGCGTTCGCGCGGCCTTGGCTTAAGAAAAATTTCGCCAGCGCCCCGCCGGCCAAACCGCCGACGATCGCGAAGATCAGATAAATCGCACCATAGCGCAGGCCCACATCCGTCAAGCTCCAACCATGGGTGCGCATGAAGTACACCGGCAGCCAGCCCGCAGCGCCATAACCAAACGTGTTGTAAAAGCAGTAGCCGAAGAAGTGCAGGCCCACCACCTTGCGGCGTGTGCTGACAAAGCGGAACAACTCGGCCCAGGTGGCGCTTTCAGCAGCGACCTCCAGGCGTGCCGGTTCACGCACCGCCAGAAACAGCATCGCCCACACCAGGCCCGGCAAGCCCACCGCCAGAAACACGATCTGCCAGGGTTGTAGTGCGCCAAACACCGGCACAGTGATGGCCCCGCTGGCCAGTGCCGCCCCGCCCACCAAGCCGCCCGCGATCAGCGCCACACCTGCGCCGGTGGATGCCACGAGTGTCAGTACACTCAAAGGCAGCGTGCGGCTTTTGGCCGGAAAATAATCGCTGATGATTGACGCTCCGGCCGCCGCCAGGGTCGCTTCGCCAAACCCAACGCCGATGCGCGCCACAAAAAGCTCAGTGAAAGAGCCTGCCAAACCGCACAACGCCGTCATGATGGACCAGAACGCCAAACCCAAGCCCACCAAGCGCACGCGGTTGCCGTTATCGGCCACCCAGCCAAAGGGCAGGATCATAAGGGTGTAGAACACGCCAAAAGCGGCCCCTTGCAGCAAGCCGATCTGCGTGTCGCTCAGTAAAAGGTCAGTTTTGATGGGCGCGACCAGCAGGTTCAGGACTGTCCGGTCCAGGAACGAGAACAGGTTGG
The DNA here is from genome assembly GCA_016793005.1 of Rhodospirillaceae bacterium. Lineage (GTDB taxonomy): Bacteria > Pseudomonadota > Alphaproteobacteria > Rhodospirillales > Rhodospirillaceae. The sequence goes on from JAEUKL010000334.1 coordinate 16,137, forward strand.
CGATGCTTAAGGCCGTGACCGCAAACCAAGCGCGCGCGGGCGAGGGCCATGTGAAGGGCGGAACAGGTGCGGTCATGTCAGGGTTCTCGTGCGGATTTTTAAAGCATCACCATGGCGCGGTGATGCCAGCATTCCAGCCTTGCCCGCATTTGTCCACGATGTGCTTGCGCGCCCGATCACGTCTTGCGCTGGATCAAGGTCAGTCGTAATCCGCACAGATAGAGGGAATGAACATAGAACCCTGTCCGATGGAGAAGGCCGTGAATCACCCAGGTCCCGATAGCCATGCTGCTCATGTGAAGAAGCGCGATGTACTGGGGCACCGCGCCAAAATCGGTATTCTGGTTCCGGCATCCAATACCATCGTCGAGCCCGAAATGGCGTCCATGCAGCCGCCGGGTGTGACCAACCATGTCTCGCGCATGAGTCGCGTGAAGCGCCCGGCCCATGATCTTGAGCTTTACAAAAAATTCCTGGGCAAATCCGTCGACATGGATGCGGCCATCGATCTGCTGACAGCGATGGAGCCCAATATCATTGTCCACGGCCACTCGGTTGATTCCTTCGTCGGTGGGATGGCGGCGGCGCAAGCGATGAAAGCGCACATGGAGCGCGTGAGCGGCGGCGTGCCGGTCATGCTGCCGTCGTTCGCGATTCTGAAAGCGCTCGAACTGCTGGGTCAGCCGAAGAAGCTTGGCATCCTGACACCCTGGATGCCGCCGGCCGATGAAGCGTGTGCCGCATTCTTTAAGGAACAAGGCTACGATGTGCTGGCCATCAAAGGCCTTCAGCATCCAACACCCTTGGATATCGCAACGGCCGATGAAGCGCTTTTGAACAAGACCGTCGATGAAATTAACCTGCCGGGGGTGGAGTGCATCATTAAGGTCGGCACTAACTCGGCCATGGCGCGATTGGTGGCGGATATGGAAAAGCGCCTCAACAAGCCCGTTTTAACGGTGAATACCGTGACCTATTGGGCGGGCCTTCGTGCGGTCGGCGTTCAAGACAAACTTAAAGGCTTTGGCCGCCTCGCTGAAACCTTCTAAACCCGACGCGCTTAAGCGCGACATTCTCTGATCACGATCTGCAAAGGACCTTCTTATGGCTGTTTATCAAATCGCTGTCGTCCAAATCACCACCCGCACGCCGGGGCTGATGGAATACGTGAAGAAATCCGGTGAACTGGTGGCAAAGTACGGCGCTGAATACATCGTGCGCGGCCCGGCAGACTCGGTGGTAGAGGGTGATTACCTGCAAGGCCGTTCAGTGATTATTTCCAAATGGCCCTCGCTGGAAAAGGCCAAGGAATTCTGGAACTCGGACGAATACCAGACCATCAAGAAACTCCGCGACGGTGCGGGCGTGTTTGATGTCGGCATCTTCAACGAAGCCCCGAAATAGCCGGGCTTTTAAAAACCCCGCTTGCCCTTGTTTTCGCTTCCCGCCACTTTAGGGCCCGAATGAAAGCTCTGGCTTTTAAGGATCAAAAATGGGGCGGCGTTTAGCCGGAACGACGGGGGCCTTGCCCCACGATTCTTCAAGCGCGGTTTCCGCAGCGATTCGCAGCGGAGATTTCGTTTTTATTTCAGGTTTGTTGCCCCGCGACGAGGAGGGCAACCTCGTCACCGGCGACATTACGCACCAAACCCATGCGGTCATGAAACGCTTGCAGGCTACTCTTGAGCAGGCAGGGTGCAGCATGGAAGACGTGGTGAAATGCACGGTCTGGCTGACTCACGTTGAAGATTTTGCCGACTTTAACCGCGTTTATGCGACCTACTTTGACGAGCCCAGGCCCGCCCGCTCAACCGTGCGCGCCGACCTGATGGTCCCAGCCGCGCGGATTGAGATCGAAGCGGTGTGTCATAAAATCCGGACCAGGATTTATCCGCACACCTACGGCTGATCCCCCTTAAACTGAGTCGTCCGGACGAGCGCGCCCGGTCTTTGAACCTTGCGCGCTGATTTTGCTTAAAATTCTGCGCGGGATACGTGTGCTCTGGGCTGCTGGCTTTTCTCAACACCACTTTGTCTTAACACCGGGCTATACATTCTATCACATTCGACACTATGGTGTTCCCACCCCAATGGGCCACATTGGTTCCAAAACACATCGACAGTTAAACCGCCCGGGCGCGGAGGACGGCAGATGAGCACGGACGCGTTGAAGTTTTTAAGCTACGAGCACACTCATGGCCCCGCCTTCGGCGCGGTGGTGGGTGATGAGATTGTCGACCTGTCCGATGTCGGCCCATCGCTGAAAGCCGTGCTGGCTACAGGCCCCTTGGATAACCTGAAATCCGTCGTCGCCAAACGCAAACCCAGCGTACGCCTGGATCATGTGGTGCTGCATCAGGTGGTGCCCGATGCGCAGCGCATTATTTGCGTCGGCAAAAACTATCGGGACCATGCCATCGAAATGGGCGGGCCACCGCCCAGCGACCCGAACCTTTTTATCCGCACGCCGCAATCGCTGGTGGGCCATAAGCAGTCCATCGTCTGCCCCAAAGTCTCAAGCCAATACGATTACGAAGGCGAACTGGCCGTGATCATCGGCAAGGGCGGGCGCCATATCGCGAAGGATAAGGCGCTGTCGCATGTGGCGGGCTACACCTGCTTCATGGACGGTAGTTTGCGCGATTATCAGAAGCATTCATTTACCGCGGGTAAGAATTTCGACTCATCGGGCGCATGTGGTCCGTGGCTGGTGCCGGCGACCGAGGTGCCGAACCCCCAGGCGCTACGGCTGGTCACGCGCGTCAATGGTGTGGTGATGCAGAACGAAAGCACCGCGCAGATGATCTACACGGTTGCCGATATCATCGCCTACATTTCGGCTTTCACGCACCTTGAGCCCGGCGATGTGATTGCCACCGGCACGCCTGCGGGCGTGGCGGCGGGCCGTAAGCCGTCACCGTGGCTGAAGCCGGGCGACAAAGTGGAAGTGGAGATCGAGAATATCGGCACGCTTGCCAATACCGTCATCGGCGAGGCGGGTTAAGCGGCGGCTATGCCGCGCCCTCTCCACTTCTTTGCGCTAACGCTTTTTGTCGGTACGCAAGTTGCTGCCGCAGACCTTCACCCACAGCACGCCGTCACCACGGCCGAGCAGGTTGTCGCGCATGAAATGTTCCAGGGCCTTGTTGTGCGCGACGATCAGGGTCGCATCGCGCCGGGCTTGGCTGAAAGCTGGTCGGTCAGTGCTGATGGCTTAACCTATCGCTTTAAATTGCGCGACCGCTTGCGCTGGGCCGACGGCAAACGGATCGATGCGACAAGCATGATACAAGCCATCACCCGCGCGCTTGATCCCGCGACCGCGGCCCCTTTTTACAGGCTGCTGCTGCCCATCAAGAACGCTGAAACGTTTCATGCCGGCACGCTTGTGCCACCGGCGGTACTTGGCGTCAGCGCGCCCGATGCCAAGACCGTGCAGTTTGATCTGCAAGCGCCATCGCATGGTTTCTTGGGTGCACTGACCGAGCCCATTGCCATGCTCTCCCGTGATGGCGTTGACGCACCGGTCCCGGAGGGCGCTTTTATTCCGCAGCCCAGCCCAGATGGCGCGCAGGTGCTATACCAGCTGATTGTCAATCTTGCACGCAAGCCACTTGACCAACGCGAGGTGCGCCATGCCCTGGGCATGAGCATCGACCGCGAGGCTATCGTTGCGCGGATGAAATTGCCACACAGTGCTCCTGCGTACGGCGTGACCGACATCAACGCCGTCGACACCAAAGATGTGCCCCGCGCGCCGTATGCCAGGTTGACGCCCGCGGATCGCAATGCGGTTGCGCAGGCCCTGCTGATCGACATAAAGCGCGACACAGATGCCCCGTTGCGCATTGTCGTGCCGCAGCAGTCGATGCATGTGATCGTGGCCGAGGCTGTGGCAGCAGCGTGGCGACCGCTCGGCTTTGCGGTTGATGTGGTGCCGGTTCCGGCGGCGGCCTATGAAAAAACCATCCTGACTGGGGACTTTGATGTGGCCTGGCAACCGGCCTGGGGATTTACATCGACAAACGATCCGTCACCCCGGCAGGCCGTGTTTTTGTTCAGCCAGGCGGCCGGACCCTGGAATGCCGGCCATTATAAAGAGCCTGACCTTGATCAGTTTCTAGCCAACGCTGATGCCGACATGAACGCAGATTTTCGCGTTGGCCAATGGCGCGCAGCGGAACGCTTGCTGTCTGAAGATCAAGCTGGCTGGCCGTTATTCTTTTATTCCGCAAAGGTTCCAAGCGCGCACGATGTGTTGGGCAACACCCTTAAACCCGCAATAATCCGTCAGCCCTGAATCACGGCGGCCATCCTCACAAGCCTGCGGCTTTGCCGTATCCTACTTTTGCTTGGCGCGGGCGGGCGCTGCCCCTATGGTCGCAGCACACCGCGTTACGCTGCCGACCGGGGAGGGGCAAGCTACCACATGCTGTCGTTTATTGTGCGGCGTCTGCTGATCGCCATTCCCACATTGCTGGCGATTATCACCGTCTGCTTCTTTCTGATGCGCTTAGCGCCGGGCGGCCCTTTCGATGCTGAAGCGCCTGTTCCGCCGGAAATTCTGGCCAATATGCGTGCCGCCTACAACCTCGATAAACCGCTGATCCAACAGTACGGCGACTATCTGCTTAATCTTGCCAAAGGCGATTTCGGTCCCTCGTTCAAGTACAAGGATTTCACCGTCACCGAACTGATTGGGCAGGGCTTCCCGGTCTCGGCGCAGAACGGCCTAGCCGCCATTATCCTTGCGATCATTGTCGGTGTGCCCTTGGGTATTCTGGCCTCGTTGAAGCAGAACACCGCCACCGATTACTCTGTTATGGGCTTTGCCATGACCGGGATTGTGGTGCCCAGCTTCGTCATGGCGCCGATCTTGATTTTGATTTTCGCGATCTTCCTGAAAGGCACGCCGTTTCAGTTGCCGGCCGGCACGTGGGAGGGCGGGGCGTTCAAGCATCGCATCCTGCCGGTGTTCTGCCTGTCGCTGGTTTACATTGCCTATCTGGCCCGCATCACGCGCGCCAGCATGATCGAAGCCTTGCGCCAGAACTACGTGCGGACCGCGCGCGCCAAAGGCTTGCCGTTCCGCACGGTTGTGGTGCGCCATGCCCTTAAAACCGCGCTGGTCCCGGTGGTGACGTTCTTGGGCCCTGGCATCGCGTTCCTGCTGACGGGCTCGATGGTGGTGGAAACCATTTTTGGATTACCAGGCGTGGGCCGCTACTTCGTGCAAGGGGCCTTGAACCGCGATTATACTCTCGTCATGGGCGTCACTATCCTGAGTGCGTCCTTGATCATAACGATGAATATCGTCGTCGATGTCCTTTACGGACTTCTCGATCCGCGCGTGAAGTACGAGTAAGCGCCCATGAATACGCCGACCCATACACCCACCAATATCAATCTTTCATCCCCGCACGCAGCTGCTCTGAACGCGGCCGAAGACATTCAAGGCCGCAGCTTGTGGCAAGATGCCTGGCGGCGCTTGCTGGCCAATCGGGCCGCCCTCATCAGTCTCATTATTCTCGTCCTCGTCAGCCTGGCGTGTTTCGTGCTGCCGCATTTCCTGCCCTGGACCTATGAGCAGATCGACTGGGAGCGCATGGAAGCAACCCCACCCAGCCTTGAGACTGGGCATTACCTCGGCACCGACACCCTGGGGCGTGATCTGCTGGCGCGCGCGTTGTTCGGCGGGCGCATTTCGCTGACGGTGGGTTTGCTTGCCACATCGGTGGCGCTGTTGATCGGTGTCACGGTCGGTACCATCGCCGGCTTTGTCGGTGGGCGGATGGATCAGCTCCTCATGCGCTTTGTCGACTTTATGTACACCGTGCCCCTGACGTTCTTTGTCATCATCTTGATGGTGTTGTTCGGCCGCAATTTCATCCTGATGTTTCTGGCCATCGGCTGCATCGAATGGCTGACCATGGCGCGCATTGTGCGCGGCCAAACGCTGACCCTGAAAAACAAAGAATTCATCGAAGCTGCCCGCGCTGTCGGCGGCAGCACCAGCAACATCATCGCACGCCACATTGTCCCCAATGTTCTGGGCGTGGTGATCGTCTACGTCACGCTGACTATTCCGCAGGTGATTTTGATTGAAAGCTTCCTCAGCTTCTTGGGCCTTGGCATCCAAGAGCCCATGACCAGTTGGGGTATGCTGATCAACGAGGGCGCGGCGGAAATGGAATCAACGCCGCGTGCGCTGCTGGTGCCTGCGGGCCTGATGACCGTTACGTTGTTCTGTTTCAACTTCCTGGGCGATGGCTTGCGCGACGCTCTTGATCCGAAGGATCGCTAAGCTCTATGGACCATTAACCCATGTCGATCCTTGATATCCGCAATTTAACAGTCAGCTTTAAAACCCAAGACGGCGCAGTCTCGGCCGTGAACGACGTGTCGCTCTCGCTGCAAAAAGGGGAGTGCCTTGGCATCGTCGGCGAGTCAGGGTCGGGCAAAAGCCAGACCTTCATGGCGGCGATGGGGCTGCTGGCCGCGAATGGTAAGGCGTCAGGCGAAATTCTGTTCGACGGTCAGAATTTAATCGGCGCATCGGAATCCACGCTCAACAGCGTGCGCGGCAACCGCATGGGCATGATCTTTCAAGACCCCATGACGTCGCTGACACCCCACATGAAAATCGGTCGGCAACTGGGCGAAGTCGTCATCAAGCATCGCGGCGCTACGCCTGCGCAAGCGCGCGAACAGGCGCTGGCTATGCTCAAGCGCGTGCAAATCCCCGAGGCCGAACGCCGCTTGGATATGTATCCGCACGAACTCTCGGGCGGTTTACGTCAGCGGGTGATGATCGCCATGGCCTTGATGTGCAGCCCTGAAGCAATTATTGCCGACGAGCCCACCACGGCTCTGGATGTCACGGTGCAGGCGCAAATTCTCGACATCCTGCGCGACGTGAAAGAGCGCCTGAACACGGCCATTGTGCTGATCACGCATGATCTTGGCGTCATTGCCGGCTTGGCGGACCGTGTGGCTGTGATGTACGCGGGGCGCATTGTGGAAGTGGCCGACGTGCGCAGCATTTTCGCCAATCCGCAGCATCCTTACACAAAAGGCTTGTTGGCCTGCACGCCACGCCTGGACGATGCGTGCGGCGGTGCCATGACGACGATTTCCGGCCAGCCGCCGAACTTGCAGCGTCTACCCTCGGGTTGTTCATTTCACCCGCGTTGTGGGTATGCGTTTGAGAAATGCACAACAGAGCGCCCGGCTTTGGAAGTTGTTGGCGCAACGCGCGCCAAAGCGTGCTTCAAGACCATTGAGGCCGCATAATGAGTGACGCGTTGTTGAAAGTCCGCGATCTGAAAGTGCACTACCCGGTGCGCACCGGCGGTGTGCTGGTGGGTCAGTACGCGGCCCTGAAAGCCGTCGACGGCATCAGCTTTGATTTGAAAGCCGGCGAGACTTTGGGCGTGGTGGGCGAGTCGGGTTGCGGCAAGTCCACGCTGGGCCGCGCCGTTTTGCAATTGGTGCCCACAACCTCTGGCGCTGTGTCGTGGCTGGGGACCGATCTGACGCACAAATCAAAAGCCGAGATCAAAGCCTGCCGCCAGGATTTGCAAGTCGTGTTCCAGGATCCGTTGGCGAGCTTAGACCCGCGCATGACGGCAGGCGATATTATCGCCGAACCCTTGCGCAACTACTTTCCATCCATGACGGCGGCGGAACGCAAAGCCAAAGTGCAGGACATGATGGCCAAGGTGGGCCTCTTGCCCGCCATGATCAACCGCTATCCGCATGAGTTTTCGGGTGGGCAATGTCAGCGCATCGGCATCGCGCGGGCGATGATTTTGAATCCCAAGCTGGTGATCTGCGACGAGCCGGTGTCAGCGCTTGATGTGTCGATCCGCGCGCAAGTAATCAACCTGCTGATGGATTTGCAAAAAACGTTCAACCTGTCGCTTATATTTATCAGCCACGATTTGGCCGTGGTGCGGCATATCAGCCATCGCGTGATGGTGCTGTACCTCGGCAAGGTGATGGAACTGGCTGAACGCAGCGCTTTGTATGATGCACCGCTGCATCCGTACACGAAAGCGCTGATGGCCGCCGTGCCAATCCCCGATCCTGACAAAGAACGCGCCAAGGCGCGCGTGATTCTCAGCGGCGATCCGCCGTCGCCGTTAAATCCGCCGTCAGGGTGTGTGTTTCGCACGCGCTGCCCCAAAGCAACCGAGCTTTGCGCAAACCAAACCCCTGTTTTGGATACTGCCCCCGCCGGCCACGAGGTTGCGTGCCACCATTGGCGCGGCTAAGCCCAAATTTTTCCAATAGGACCGCGTTATGTCGACGACTGAAGATCCGGCTTTGTATTTTGACTGCCACGTTTTTTGCTGCACGAATGTCCGCCCCGAGGGGCACCCGCGCGGCAGTTGCGCGCGCAAGGGGTCCGTCGCTTTGCGCGATTACATGAAAGACAAAGCCAAGCAGATGGGGCTGAAGGGCATACGCATTAACGCGGCGGGCTGCCTCGACCGCTGCGAGTTGGGGCCCACCATGGTCATTTATCCCGACGGTATTTGGTACCGATTCGCCAGCGAATCCGATGTGGACGAGATTTTGCAAACGCACATCCAGAACAAAGGTCGCGTTCTCCGTCTGATGATGAAACCCGAAGACTGCCCTGCCAAAGCCAAGACCTAACCTTCAGTATAGGTATTGCGGAAAATCGTACATCCCTCCACGAACTTGACCAAAGTTCAGCCTTCTCTCGGCCTCGTGATTCGAACATAAAAATCGAATTGAATTACACATCCCAAGGCTTTGGGGGAATTTACATATGAGCTTTGCTGCAAAGTTAACTGCGGGTGCCTTGCTGTGCGCCGCAGCGCTGTCGGTGCAAGCCGCGCGCGCGCAAGACACGATCTCTGACAGTGCCTGGACGCCGAACGTAAATATTGCCTTCACCAGTCAATGGGTTGACCGTGGCCTGACCCAAACCAACGGGCACGCGACCCCGCAAGGTGGTCTGCGTCTGGATCACGACAGCGGCTTTTATGTCGACGCCTGGGCGACGGGTGTTGATTTCGGCGACGGGACCGATGCCGAAATCGATCTTGGGTTTGGCTATGCCAAGGCGTTGGAGAACGGATTCTCCTATGACATTTCTTTCTTCTACTATCTGTTCCCCGGTGCGCCGAAGGGCAGCAAGGCGGAATTCTGGGAAGTGATTCCTTCAGTCGGATATGACTTTGGTCCCGCCGCCTGGACGGCCGCCGCGTTTCTCACCACGCGCAACGGCGGTGATACGGGCGACAGCGTGTATCTGACGACCGGCTTGTCGGTGCCGGTGACCGAGCACCTCAGCTTTGATGCCAACGTGGGCCGGTCTGAGTTAGATCCGCGCGGTGGCGACGATTACTGGGATTGGAACGTGGGCGCCACCTACGCGACAGAGTGGTTCGATGTGGATGCGCGCTATCACGATGCCGGCAATATTGCCTGCGGCGGTAAGTGCAAAGGCCGCTTTGCCATTACGATCAGCCGCGAATTTTAAGTAATCGCCGCGGCCTCACGCGCCATGTTGATGAGTGAGGAGTTCATCAAAAACGCCTTATGACGTTTCGGGTCATCGGCGGTTTTGCGTAGTTCTTCAAAACGCGCATTGGCTTTGGCTTTGTCGGCGGCCTGCAACGTTTCCTTGTTTTGGATCGACTGCGCCTGCACGTATTTCTGAGCCAGCGGGCGGCGTTGACGGTCGTACACGTCAAAGATCGAATCGTCCGCTTCGCCGCGCCACACCTTCACTAGTTTCTCGGCCAGGTTTAAGCCGTCCGCAATCCCCGAGTTCATGCCCATACCGCCTAAGGGATTATTGATGTGCGCCGAATCACCGGCCAGCAAAGCGCGGCCTTTTCTAAAGGCGGCCGCCACACGCTGATGCACGGTGTAGAGATTGCGGTGAATGATCTCGGTGTCACGCGCATACGGGAAGCAGTAATCAAGGCGTGCCCTGATCCACGCCTCCGAGGTTACAACTTCTTCCGGGTCGTTGCCGATCACGGGAAATAAATTGCGCCACATGCCCTTGCCGTCGGGGCCGGGGATCTTGAACACCGAACACCATTGGTCCGGATCGGCGATGTAATTGCGGTAGCGGTACTTATCGGCTTTTTCATAGTCGAACAACGATGCCACGATGATGAAACGCTCTTCCCAGGTGAAGCCCGGAAAATCGATGCCTTGCGATTTGCGCACAAAGCTGCGTCCGCCATCACAGCCAATGATGTAGCGCGCGGTAAAATCATGCTTGGCGCCGTCGGGTGTTTCGCTTGTCACGCGCACCTGATCCGTACCATTTTCCAGCGCCACAATGTTGTGCTCGCGCTTCAACTCAAAATGCGAAAACGCTTTCAACATGTTTTGCGCAATGGCGACGGTTTTGTGCTGCTCCAACTGCACCGCATAGGGGTGGTTGGTTTCGCCCTCTAAACGCTGGAAATCGAACTCGGCAAAAACCTCATTCGTCTCGCGGTAGCGGTATTGGAAGTGGCGCGCTTTCAAGCCTTGTTCGATCACGGCCGCACTCATGCCGATACCGTCTAACAGATCGAGCGTGGAGGAATGCGTTGTGGCGGCACGGTGCGCGGTTGGCGTTTCGGCCAAGGCCTCCAGTTGCAATACCGGAATGCCTTTTTGCACTAAAGCAAGGGCCGTAATGCTGCCGACAGGGCCCGCACCGGCAATAATCACGCGGTCAGAAACTGACATATTTCCCAACAACTACATCAAAACGTGAACCGACTTCACCTGGGTGTAGCTCAGCAATTCGTCCAGGCATTCTTCGCCGCCCAGGCCTGAATTGCGCGCCCCTCCAAACGGTAAGCCGATGTGATGCATCGCCGAGCCGTTAATGGCAACCACGCCTGTCTCGATGCGTTTGGCTGTCGAAAGCGCCAGCGTGATGTCGTTGGTAAAAATACCCGTCGTCAGGCCGTATTCGGTGGCATTCGCGATATTCACGGCTTCATCCACGGTCTTGAATTTGCCGATGGACATGACGGGCCCGAAAATCTCTTCGCGCGCGACGGTCATATCGGGCGTCATGTCGGCGAATACTGTCGGCTCGATCCAGAAGCCTTTCTTGAACATATCGCCTTTGGGACGCCCGCCGCCGGTCAGCAGTTTGCCGCCTTCGGCTTTGCCTTTCCCGATAAAGCTCATGACGCGCTTGTAGTGGCTGATGGAATTGACGGGGCCCATTTCAGATGTGGGGTCCAAAGGATCACCTAGCTTCAAGGCTGCAACCTTGGTGCGGGTCAATTCGACCGCGCGATCATACAGCGATTCATGCACCAACAAACGACTGGTGGAGCCGCACGACTGTCCGGCCCACGAGAAGTTCATGCCCGCAACGGCGGCGTCCACGGCCTTCTCTACATCGGCGTCGGGGAACACGATCAGCGGGTTTTTGCCGCCCAACTCCAACGTGACGTGCTTCACCGACACTTCGGCGGCCGCGCGCTGGATCGCCAAACCGGTGGCGACCGATCCCGTAAAGCCGATGCGGCGGATTTTGGGGTGTCGTACTAACGTGTCACCCACCGGCAGGCCATAGCCCGAAACAATGTTCACCACACCCGGTGGCAGAATCTCAGCACACACTTGCGCCAACAAATGCCCGGACAGCGCGCTGGTTTCCGGGGTTTTGATGACGACCGTGTTTCCGGCTTGCAACGGTGCCGCCAAATGCGCACCCGCAAACATGAAAGGGTGGTTGAAGGGCACAATGCGTGCCACCACGCCAAAGGGCTCGCGCAGCGTGAAGTGAACGCCCTTGGGCGTGGCGGGCATGGTCTCGCCCTTCATTTCGCTGGCAAGACCCGCGAAGTATTCCAAGTAGCCGGCAGCAATTTCCACATCGGCGCGCAACTTGGCGATGGTGTTGCCCGTGTCGGTGGCTTCCATCTGCAGAATTTCCTGGGCGCGGGCGCGGAAACCGGCGGCGACCTTTTTCAAAAGGCCAGCGCGCTCCCAGATGGATTTCGCGTTCCAGCCGGCTTGAGCCTTCTCGGCGGCAGTAACAGCGCGGTTCACGTCATCGGCGGTGCCGGCGGGCACGCGGCCGATTTCTTCTTCCGTCGCCGGGTTAACGGATGTGATCCAGTCCTTGCTGCTAGCACCTGTGAATTCGCCGCCAATGAACATGGGGCGGTCGCCAAATTGATGGCCCATTATCAGAAATCCTATTTAACCGAGAGTAAGTTTCAGGAATTGCAGCGTGCGCGCATCGGCTTGCGTTGCGCAACCCGCATTGAACCATTTGCCGCCCGGGTTCGCGAAGGCGTGATTGGCGTCGTAGAAATGCAGGTCCAGCTGTTTGCCCGCGGCTTTCATGTTGCCGGCAAAGTTTTCGACCGACGGTTTTTTCACAATTCGGTCTAAGGTGCCGAAATGCCCTTGCACGGGGCCGCTTAGTTTCGCCAGGTCTGCAACCGGGCGATCTACGGTGCCGTAATAAACAACAGTCGCATCAACCGGTGTGGCGATGGATGTGTTGAGCGACCAGCGCCCGCCGAAGCACCAGCCGATGGTGCCCACTTTGCCGCTACACGCGGCTGACCCACGTAAATACCTCACCCACGACACGGCAGTATCTTGGGTTTTTTCCTGGCTGAGGAACATCATGCGCAGCATGGCCGACAAAAACCCGTCGGAGGTTTTACCCTCCAGTAAATCAGCCGCGATGGTGACATAGCCGTGATCGGCATAGGTCACGGCCAGTTCCTTGAACTCGTCCGTGAGCCCTTTGAAGGCGTGGAACAGCACCAGCCCCGGTGCGGGCCCTGTGGTCTGCGGCTTGGCGATCAGGGCCGACACAGTCCGGCCCAGGACCGTCGTGGTGGTGATGGGCGTTAAACGCGCGGCGATCTGTGCATCCAGCGGCATGGCGGGTGTCCGGGCCAATTTCTGTATGCAGATGTTATGCCGGGAAACCGGATTTTTGGCGACCGATTGGCTGCGGTTCCGTCAAGGGGCGTCCATCAAGTGGAACGACATCGACCGTAAAAATCTAGTCGTGTTCATCCAGCAGATTTTGCGGAAACTCAGTGAACCTGTTGGTCTGCACCTTGGGGGGCACACCCAGCTGCAGGGCGCCGGGGTTCATCAGGTTGTGGGGGTCAACAGCGGCTTTCAGGGCCTTCACGAAGACCGCCGAGGCTGAGGACAGCGACTCCGTGTAGTCGTAGTACTTGCCCACCTGAAAGTGCGTCGCCCCAAAAGCATCCCACAGCATGGCCAAGTCATGGCGCAGGGTGGCCACGGCAGCCCGTGCAGCCGGGTCAGGCTGCGCGTCGCCATAGGTGCTGCGCTGCGCGTCGGTTACATGCTGCTGGTGGAACGCGTGCAGGCGGTCCTTCCAGAAAAACATGGGCTCGATGGTAAACGCATTGCTTAAGGCGCCTGTTAGGTACGAAACAGAAATATTGTGCTGCTTCATCAGGTCGCGGTGGCGCACAAAATATTCATCGGTGATGGCCGAAATTTCCATGGCGCGCGAGAAGGGGAAAATGCCGTGAACCGGCAGCCAGTTCTCGCCCTCGGGCCCCAACAGTTGCTTGATGGTGCGGAAGGGTTTCGCGCGCGTCACTTGCGGAATGGTGTTGGGCAGCTCTTTCATCGCCAAGGGAACAAGGATGCGCCGCGCCCGCCCAATCTTTAACTCAACGTCTTTGGCGCTGTCGCCTTCGATGACGAGGTGCAGCGAATACCCGCCGCGTACGACCGCGCGGTGACCATCAACCAATGTGCGCGCCAGTGTCGCGATTTTCTGATTCAAACCGCCTTGCACGTTCGCGACTTCGCGCAGGAACGAAAGACCTTCCAGGAATTTAAACCCACGCGCCGCTAAGTTGTCGTTGCCTTGCGGGTCGATGCCCCATTGCTCGGCCACAATGTTCTCGCGCGCCAAAGCCACATGGGCTTCAGCCAAGTCCTCAAAGCGCTCAAACGCGAACGACAGATAATCCTGCACAGCAGGCAGCGGGATCAGCGGCATGGTGATGCGCGCCTTCACACCGAAGGCCCCGCAATCGCCCAAGAAAAGCCCCGTGAGATCAGGCCCAAAGTGCCGGAAGAACGGCGTGCGCCCTTCGGCGATGGCCGATCCCGTTTCGATGATGCTACCGTCGGCCAGCACCACATCCACGCTCAGCACATTGTCCGACATGGTGCCATAAGCACCCGAGCCGAAAAACTGCGCGTTGTTGCTGGCGGCCCCGCCCACGGTAGAGACGCTGCCTGACAAAGGCCCGAAGAACGGCGTGCGGAGCCCGCGTGCTTTCAGGGCGTCGTACAATGACGCCCACGTACAGCTGGCTTCCACCGTCACATACCGGTCGGTCTCGTTGATTTCAGTAATCTGATTCAAATCCGTCAGATCAATGATTGCGCTCATTGAACTGACCGGTTGATAGCCCCCGCTGTAGGAGTAGCCGGCCCCGCGCGGTATAATCGCAATGTCCGCGTCGGTCAGCAGGCCGATGGCGCGCGCCAAGCCATCAACAGTTGCGGGTTTGATGGCGACCAGGGGGCGCACATTCGCTTCGCCCGCAATGTCGGTGACATAATAAGCCAGCTTCGGCCCATCGGTGATGACGCGGTCGGGCCCCAGCACATCACGGACCGCAGCCAGCACGGCGGCCGGGGCATTTTTCTTTGCAGACGATTTTTTTGCGGGCGATACAGAGGCCATGCGATCTGAAATCCAGAAAATTTACGCCCGGCCGAGATAAGCCTCGCGGACTTTGGGGTCGCTCAGCAAAGCTGAACTTGTGCCTTCTGCGACGATGCGGCCGGTTTCCAGCACATAGCCGCGTGTGGCGACTTTTAACGCCAGGGCGGTGTTCTGTTCAACCACCAACACCGTCACCCCCCCCTTGGCAATCTCTGCCACGCGGTCAAAGACATCCAAAGCGATCTTGGGGGCCAATCCTAAGCTCGGTTCGTCCAGCAACAATACTTTGGGCTTGGCCATCAGCGCGCGGCCGATGGCCAGCATCTGCTGTTCGCCGCCCGACATGGACCAGCCCAGCTGCGTGCGGCGCTCACGCAAGCGCGGCAGGAAAACGTACACCTTCTCGATCTCGCTACTCAAGTCAGCCGCCAAGCCGGCCCAGGCGCTGGCGGCGACTTTCAAGTTTTCCTCGACCGTCAGCCCGCCGAAAATGCGCCGCCGTTCGGGTACGTGCACTAGGCCTAAGCGCACGCGCGCTTCCGCACTTTTTGCGACCAGATCATCACTGCCCAGATTAAGTGTGCCGTGCGCAGGCTTTGCCAGCCCCGACAACGTGCGCAGCAGCGTCGTTTTGCCGGCACCATTGGCCCCCAGCAGCGCAACCGTTTCACCTGCCGCGACATTCAAGCTCACATCGTTCAGTGCTTGCACCGCGCCGTAACTGACCGAGAGGTTCGCGACACTAAGCATGGGCGACCTCCGCACCAAGGTAGGCTTCGATCACTTTGGGGTTGGCTTGCACTTCGGCTGGTGTGCCTTCCGCGATTTTCTCACCAAAATTCAGAACGGCCACACGGTCCGACCATGACATGACAAGGCCCATGTCGTGTTCGATCAGCACCACGGCCAAGCCTTGCGCTTTCATTTCGTTCAGGGTTTTCACCAGGGCAACGCGTTCGCCTAAATTCAATCCGGCGGCAGGTTCATCCAGCAGAATGATTTTGGCATCGGCGGCCAGGGCGCGGGCGATCTCTACGTTGCGTTGAACACCGAACGGAAGTTCACCTACATACTTGTCGCG
>JAEUKL010000344.1 GCA_016793005.1 Rhodospirillaceae bacterium
TGTCACGTGGGCTGCGCGTATGTACGCCGTTCGCTGCATTAAGCCTTGATGTTGGGCACAACGTGCAGATCCAAAGCGCGGCTCTTGCTTTCAATGTGTCACGGAAAAGGCCGTCTCGTGTTGTTCCGGTTCACAGCTTCAAGCGCCCAAAAATCCGGCTTGGTTACTTCTCGGCCGATTTTTATCGCCACGCGGCGATGAATCTGATGGCCGAGCTGTTCGAGTTACATGATCGGTCTATGTTTGAACTTGTGGCCGTATCGTACGGCTTTCCGCATGAGGACGATGTTCGGGCGCGCGTCAAAAAAGCGTTCGATCAGTTCATAGAGGCCAAGGATATGTCGGATGGTGACGTCGCGCAGCGCTCGCGCGAATCAGAAATCGATATCGCAATCGATTTGACGGGACACACAGCACATTCCCGGGTGGGAATCTTTGCGCGCGGTGTGGCGCCGCTCCAGACCCAGTATTTGGGGTTTCCAGGCAGCATGGGATCATCGGTTTATGACTATGTCATTGGTGACCGCATCGTTATCCCGGAACGTGAGATACAGAACTATCCGGAAAAAATCATTTTCATGCCGGACTGCTTTCAAGTGAATGATCGCAGCAGGGTGGTTGCCGCTCCAAAGAACCGAACAGAGTATGGACTGCCGGATGAGGGATTTATCTTTGCGTCGTTCAACCAGTCGCACAAATTCAATCCGCCCCGCTTTAAGCTGTGGATGAGTATTCTAAGGCAGGTTCCAGGCAGCGTGTTGTGGCTTGTGTCCACCCACCCGTTGCAAATCGCGAACCTGCGCGCTTTTGCGGGTGAGTGCGGTGTCGACCCCAATCGTATTATTTTTGCAAGTCAAATAGCCTATGCCGATCATCTTGCACGCTATCAGATTGTCGACCTTGCTCTCGATACGCTGCCTTTCAATGGCGGCGCGACAACAAGTGATGCGTTGTGGGCTGGGGCGCCTGTGCTTACTCAGGTGGGCGACAGCTATGCGGGGCGCATGACCGCAAGTTTACTGACTGCGGCAGGGCTGCCCGAGCTCGTGACGGAGTCACCCGCAGCGTACGAGCGTTTGGCTGTAGAATTGGCCCTTGAGCGGCAGAAACTAAAGCTTATGCGCCAAACCTTAGCTGCCAACCGGCTCACATGTTCGCTGTTCGATTCACGCCGGTTCACGCGCCACCTAGAGATCGCCTATCAGCAAATCTGGCAGCGACATAAATCCGGACAAACACCTGATCATATTTATGTGTCAGCAGTGCCTTGAAGACTGGCCGGCGTGTTAGGTGTTAGTGCTTGATCACGATTTTGCCGATGAACTCGCTGTCTTGCATGTACTGATAGGCTTTGTTGGCTTCAGCGAACGCAAATGTCTTGTCGATGACTGGTTTGGTGCCGGTGGCGTCAAAAGCCTTCAACAGGTCGCTAAACATTTTGCGGCTGCCGGATGTGATACCTTTCAGCGCGATATTCTTGCCGATCACGCCGCCGATGTTGGGTTGGTTTTCCGGGCGGCCACCCAAGGCGCCAATCAAACCGATGCGCCCATTGGGCGCGGTTGCGGCAATAGACTGAGCCAGTGTCGCCATACCACCGGTTTCCACCACGATATCCACGCCGCGTCCGTTGGTGGCGGCCAGGATGGCTTTCTCCCAATCGGGCGTGGTTTTGTAATTCACAGTGATATCGGCACCGAGTTTCTTGCAGCGTTCCAGTTTGTCATCCTGCGATGAGGTGATGGCAAAGCGCGCGCCATTCATCTTGGCAATCTGCAACGCAAAAATGGAAACGCCGCCCGTCCCCAAGGCCAAAACTGTGTCACCGCTTTTGATGTCGGCGAAGGGCTGCATCATCGACCATGCCGTCACCGCGGCCACCGGCAGTGATGCTGCTTCTTCGTAACTCAAGGAAGCCGGGAACACTTGCAGCGCATGTGCGGGCACTATTGCGCGCTCAGTCAACATGCCGTCAATCGTCACGCCCAAGTCGGCTGCGAAGTAACTGGGGTCGAACGCGCCGTCGGTCCATGGGGTGAAGTGGGACGCAACCACGCGGTCACCGACCTTTACGTTCGTCACACCTTCGCCAACCGCAACCACATCACCTGCGCCGTCAGATAACGGAATGCGGTTTTCCGGCTTGGGTGCACCGTATTTGCTTTCCGTGATCATGATGTCGCGGCGGTTCAGCGACGACGCTTTGATGGCAACGATGGCTTGGCCGGGCAGGGGCTTCGGGTCGGGGCGATCCACCATGCGTAAGGACGAAATGCCTTTTTGATCGCCGAGTTCCCAAACTTTCATGTGCGTGCCCCTCTAAAAATGGAACGGCATGATAGCCAATAAAAAAGGCCCGCGTCTGCGGGCCTTTTTCAGCTGTGATCGGATAGCGGTTTTTAGTGTTTGATGACGATCTTGCCCAAATGCTTCTGGCTTTGCATCAAAGCGTGCGCTTCTTTGGCGTTGGCGAAGTCCACAACTTTATCAATGACCGGCTTCTGGTTGCTCTTCACCAGGGCCGCGATCAGGTCTTCCATCATCTTGCGGCTACCGACCGTAATGCCGCGCAGGTTCAGGTTTTTGCCCACCAGCGGCATCACGTTCGGCGGGGTCTTGGCTTGCTCGAAGCCGCCGATGAGGCCAATGCGGCCGTTGAAGGCAGCGGCAGCGAACGAGTTATCCAGGTTGCCGGGGCCCGCCGTTTCCACAACGATGTCGGCACCCTTACCGCCAGTCGCTTCTAAAACAGCTTTCGGCCATTCGGCGTTTGTTTTGTAGTTCACGCCCGCATCGGCGCCCAAAGACTTGGCGCGCGCAAGCTTCTCATCACTTGAAGACGTGATGACCGACTTCAAACCCAAAGCTTTCGCGATTTGCACGCCGAAGATCGAAACACCACCGGTGCCGATTAGCAAAACAGTATCACCCGCTTTGGCTTTGCCCGCTTCGACGATGGCGTTCCACGCGGTCACGCCGGCGCAGGGCAGGCACGCGGCTTCTTCGAACGTCCAGTTGTCGGGGATTTTCACCAGCGCATCGGCGGGGTAAGCACCCAATTCAGTCAGCGTGCCGTCGGCGCCGCCGCCCAAGTCACTGCCGAAGTATTGCGGGCCAAACGGACCGTCGATCCAACGCGAGAAGAAGCTGATGGCAACGCGGTCGCCGGGCTTCACGCGCGTGACACCTTCACCCACCGACACCACTTCGCCCGCGCCGTCGCTGAAGGGCACGGTGGTTTCCGGTTTTGCCGGGCCGTACCAGCCGTTCTGCACCATGACGTCGCGGAAGTTGATGGAGTTCGCTTTGATGCGAACAACAGCTTGGCCCGCTGCGGCTTTGGGTTCCGGGCGGTCTACCAGACGCAGGCTGTCGGCCCCTTTTTGCGCGCCAACTTCATAAGTCTTCATGTGCAGTCCTCTGTGAATGTCGTGAAATAGTAGGTCTAAAAACGATGGGCGGTTTTAACGAATGCGGTTGCATCCCACAGACAGGGGAATTTTGCGTGGCCGCGTAACGGTGTGCCTTATTTAACGCATTAACCTTTGCATTGCGATGTGGTGTGCAACCGGCCTTTCTACCGCGCGTTGGTAGCCTGCTCGTGGGTCAACGCGGTGGGGCCGCATATGCAAAACGCAAAGTATCTCGGTTATACGGCTATCGTCGCGGCAGTTTTGCTGGACCTGTATGCCGGGAATCCAAACGGTGACGCGGCTTTTCGGATGATGATGGACTGGCTGGCGCTGTTTCTTGGGGTGGTGGGTCTGGGCGGTTTGGCCGCAGGTCCCGTCGGGGCCTGGCGGCGTTAAAACCTTTATATTTTTTTTATTCGCCTCTTACGCGCGCTGAAAACCATGCCCCCCTGTGCTGGTTAATTTAAAACGCTATTAATTATTGTTTTACAATGGCTTAAATAAGCGCCCGTTTGCGCAAACAGGGGGCTGGGCAATCGTGGCACGCGCTGCCTTGATTGCCTTTATTAATTCTTTATGCGCGGCAACCTTTTCAACATCGTCCCTTTACGCCCTGAAACCTCATCCTTTGCCCATCAGGAACGCCGCTGTTGGCGCATCCGAGGAGGGACTGATGAGTGGTTTTCACAACGAGTTGACGGTGCTGCTGCCCGACCTGACCCGGTTCGCGCGTGCTCTGACCCGTAACGAAGACGATGCTCATGACTTGGTTCAAGATTGTGTCGAACGGGCCCTGTGCAAACGTGCGCTGTTCCAGGACGGCACCAGCCTGAAGTCATGGCTGTTCACGCTGATGAGAAATCTTTTCATCAGCCATAAGCGCCGTGAAGCCGTGGACCGCAAATGTATTGCCCTGAATAACGTCGATGCTTGCACAACCGAAAAGGCGCGCCAGACCGACCACGTGTTTTTGTCTGAAACATTGCGCGCCATGAAAACGTTATCCAAGGCAGAGCAGCAAGCCATTCTGATCTTGGGAATCCATGATGCACCCCAACAAGCCGTTTCAAAGATGTGTGGTGAGCCGGTGGGCACCTTGAAATCACGTTTGTCGCGCGGCCGCGCGCACTTGCGCAGCCAGTTGGGCCTTGGCCAAGACGCTCATGCGCACTGAGTTGGTGAACTGAGCTCTGATGAATTGAATTTTACGAATCCACTGGTCAGGCGTCTCCCATCCCCCCAACAGCCTCCAGTGGTAACTTGGCCCCGTCGCTGAAAAGCGGCGGGGCTTTTTCTTCGTCCGCTTAAGGATAGTTTTTTAGGAGTTTGCTTGGAAGCGATAGCCGACGCCGGGCTCGGTCAGCAGGTACTTGGGCGAGGCAGGGTCTTCTTCCAACTTTTGGCGCAGCTGACCCATGTAGACACGTAAGTACTGGGTTTCCTCTACGTAACCCTGGCCCCACACTTCCTGAAGAAGTTGCTGGTGCGTGACAACCTTGCCCGGATGCGAGGCCAGAATGCGCATCAGGTCGTATTCTTTGCGCGAGAGACGGATTTGTTTGCCGCCAACTGTCACCAGACGCTTCGATAAGTCGATCACCAGCGTGCCTGCCGTGACAATGGACCCTGCATCTGTTGTGTCTTCGGCCTTTTGGCGCAGCGAGGCACGCATGCGGGCCAGAAGCTCGCCCATGCTGAAGGGCTTCGTGACGTAATCATTGGCGCCACGATCAAGTGCATCAATTTTATCGGCTTCGTCCGAGCGCACCGACAGCACAATGATCGGCACCTTGCTCCACTCGCGCAGGCTGGTGATGACATCCAGACCATCGGTGTCGGGCAGCCCCAGGTCCAGGATGACGAGTTCGGGCTTTTGCAGCGTGGCTTGGCGGATGCCTTCTTTGCCCGTGTCGGCCTCGATCACTTCATAGTCATGGGCCTGCAAACTCGCCCGCAGGAAGCGGCGGATTTGCGGCTCATCGTCGACAATCAGGATGCGGGGTCCGGTGGGCATGGCGGCCTTATTTGAATGCAGGGACTTTAAAACTTCCCTTACACTTCCGCCAATTCTTCTTCGCTGGGGGTGCGGATGGGCAGGCGGACGCGCATTGTTGTGCCGTGGCCCAGGCCCTCGCTGAACGCCTCGATTGTGCCCTGATGGGCCTCGACAATCCCCTTGCAGATGGCAAGGCCTAGGCCCGTGCCTGCAACAGTGTGATCGCGCTGCTTGGCGCGGTAGAACTTATCGAACACCGCCCCCAGTTCATCGGCGGGAATACCGCGTCCCTGGTCGATGACGTCGATGGCAATGTCGTTATCGACGCGGCGGGCCACGACCTGAATCGTGCTATCGATAGGCGCGTACTTGGTGGCGTTATCGAGCAGGTTCACCAGCACATTTTCCATCAGAACGAAGTCGGCGTTGATGAGCGGCAGTTTCTCAGCCACGTCCACATAGACTTCGTGATTTTGCAGGCGGCGATACGTGGCATCAAGCGCTGTGCTGATCAGGTCGCCCACCTCGGCCCACTGCATGCGGGGCACCAGCACGCCCGATTCCAGTTTGTTCATTTGCAGCACGTTCTTCACAAATCGATTGAGGCGTTCCGCTTCTTCCATGATGGTTGTCAGCAGTTCGTTGGTAACGTCGGCCGGGTACGTGCTGCCGTAGGACAGCAGGCTGGTGGCTGATCCGATGATCGATGCCAAGGGGGTGCCGAAGTCGTGCGAGATCGACGACAGAAGAGCCGAACGCAATTTCTCGGTTTGCGCCACAACGCGCACGTTCTCCAGTTCCTGTTTGCGCAAGGTGCGCTCGACCGCAATCGCGCCAATACGGCAGAGCGATTCCACTAAACGCCGGAAAGCCTCGGTTTCGCTGCGCTCGGTTGCCGCGTTGCGCAGCACCAATACGGCGACCGGCCCTTCGGTTGAGAGCAACGGAAAATACAGCGCATTTTGTCGTGCGCCCTCGGCGTTACGCTCTGACGGCATACCGGCCACAAAAACGGCGCGCGCGAACTCCATTTCGTCCAGGCTTAGTTTGGCATCGTGCGGGTGCGCGATTTGCAGCACCGCGCTGCGCGCGCGCGTTGATAAAGCCTCCGATAAACGATGGGGCGCCAGCAGAATGGCATCGCACTCGAACAGGTATTCGCTTTGACGCACGATAGCGGCAAAAATGTCGTTGGTGTTCTCTGACACCGCGATATCGCGCGTCAGCTGGAATAACGCGCGTGCCTCGATGGCCTGGCGCTCGGCGCGGCGGGCGTGGTTGCGCAACCGTGAGGCAAGGTCGCTTGTGATCAGCGCCACCATGCAGAACATAACCAACTGAAGGATGGTGCCGATGGAGAATGACGCTGTGGATACGGCAAAGCGCGGTTCCACAAAAAAGAATTCGAACACGCCGATACTGAACACGCAGGTAAACAGCGCGGCGGCCAAGCCATAAACGCTGGCGCTATAAACCACAGCGACAAGGAAAATGGTCGACAGCGTGGCCGATGGCGCAATCTCGCCCACCCACTTTGCGGCAAGGGCTGCCAGACTGACGGCAAACGCGCTTAAGACATAATCGTGGAACCAGGGCCGCTTCCGATCCAGCCGCCATTCGAAGTTTTGCCAAAGCTGCGCATAGTGCTGGCGGCGGCCCAGTTCATCCGTCACGCCGGCGCCGTGCTTGGCCGCCAAAGCATGAACCGCTGCGATGGTGCTCCCGCGTAAACCTGTTTCCCACAACCAGCGGCGTCGGGGGCCCAGCATCAATTCCTTGTGTATACTTTGTGTGCCTGCTGTTAGGTGGCCCAGCAGTTCTGTGTCGGTCGACCACCAGCATAGCTCGGCCTGCCAGCGGCTGGTGAGCCGCTCGATCCGCTGAGGGTCGGGTTTACCGAACAACCACTGCCGCCAACTGGTGCGGCGCAGGCATAGCTTCATCACCGCTCCGCGTTCGCGCACAATCCATGCTGCCTCACGAATCAGGTTTTCGATATCGGCATGAATATCCAGCACCACAGCCACGACACGCTGGGTTTTCGGCGGCTCAGAGTGTGCGGTATCGGGTGGCGGCATAGGAAAACGAAGTTATGACGAACGAAACGCGCGTGGTCCGACCAGTAACGAAAGAACAAAGATAACGGTTGCAGCCGCAACAATACCGGGGCCGGACGGCAAATCCCACATCAGCGAAGCATATAAGCCGCCTGTAACGGCAAAAACGCCCAAACCCACGGTGGCGAGGGCCATTTGCTCAGGGCTTGAGGCGCAGCGCCGGGCGGCAGCGGTGGGGATCAGGAGCAGCGCTGAAATCAGCAGGACGCCGACAATCTTCATGGCCAGCGCCACCGTCAATGCGATCAGCAGCATGAATATGATGCGGATGCGATGTGCGGGCACGCCCTCGGCCACCGCCAGGTCGGCATGGATGGTTAGGGCCACCAGCGGCCGCCAGATCATCAGAAGCCCGCTCAATATGACCACAGCCCCTGCATAGATCCAGGCAATGTCGGCGGTGGTCACGGCCAGAATGTCGCCAAACAGGTAACCCATCAAGTCAACACGCACTGTATCCATGAAACTCAGCGCAATCAGGCCGAAAGACAGTGCTGTGTGCGACAGAATGCCCAGCAGCGTATCTGTGGGAACGCGCGATTGAGATTGCACACCCAGCAGAACAGCGCCAATGGCGATGCACGTCATGATCACGCCCGCGATGGGGGACACGCCCAGTGCAAAGCCCGCAGCAACACCCAGCAGGGCCGCATGCGACAGGGTGTCGCCAAAATAGGCCATGCGCCGCCAGACGATGAAGCAGCCCAGGGGGCCTGCGATCAAGGCAATACCAATGCCAGCCACGAGGGCGCGCAGGATGAAATTATCCATGGTGGTGGCCGTGATGATGCTGGTGCTCGTGCACGACATGTCCATCGGGGGCATGCTCGTGGTCGTGATGGTGCGTGTAGACCGCCAACGTGCCCGCACCTGTGGGGCCAAACATGCGTAAAAACTCCGGGTCGCGGCTGACATCATCCGGATGGCCCGAGCAGCACACATGTCCGTTCAGGCAATACACGCGCGTGGTCGCCGCCATGACAATGCTCAGGTCGTGCGACACCAGCAATACGCCGCAGTTCGTGCGGTCACGGACACGCTGAATGATCTGGTAGCATTCAACCGAGCCGCCGATATCCATGTTCTGCGTGGGCTCGTCCAAGACCAACAAGTTGGGTCTGCGGATCAGCGCGCGCGCCAGCATGACGCGCTGTAACTCGCCGCCCGACAGATTGTGCACGCTGGCGTCGATCAGGTTTTCCACGCCAACCTCGCGCAAGGCTTCCCGCAGCATGGCGTCATCGGCTTTTGCCGTCAGGGTCAGGATGCGGCGTACCGACATGGGCAGCGCCGCATCAATGGCAAAGCGTTGCGGCAGGTAGCCGATGCGCAAATCTGCGCGGCGGGTCACTTGGCCCTGGCTCGGCTTTTCCAAACCCAGTGCGATTTTCACCAGCGACGATTTGCCGGCCCCATTGGGGCCGATCAGCGTGACGATCTCGCGTTCATCAACGGCCAAGTCGACATGGTTCAGAATGTGTTTCGCGCCGTGCGACAGGCCGACGCCATTCAGTGAGATCAAGGCTGCCATTACGACCCCCGGCAGTTGGGGCACAGCCCCATCACTTCAACAACCGTGCTGATGGGCGTGAAGCCGCGCGCCGAGGCTGCTTTGGTCACGGTCTTGCCAACGGCATCGCTGTCCAGTTCGGCCACGTCGTTACAGGCGTTGCAGATCAGAAATTGACCGCTGTGCTGATGGCCGGGATGGCGGCAACCCACAAAAGCATTCAGGCTGGTGAGGCGATGCACCAGGCCTTGCTCCATCAGAAAGTCGAGCGCGCGGTATACAGCCATGGGCGCGTTACGTTCACCACCCGCATTGATGCGCGCCAGAATGTCGTAAGCGCCCATGGGGCCATGGCTGTGCCATACGGTTTCCAGCACGCGCTTTCTTAGGTCCGTCAAGCGTGCGCCGCGATTGCGGCAAATCGCTTCGGCCTCGGCCATGGCGTGCGCGCCGCAGGCTTTGTGGTTGTGGCCTTTCTTAGGAAAGGCGGTGATCGCGGCCGGTCGGGCCATAAACGCCTCAAACAGTCTGATTAAGCGGACGCTTGGGTTTATGCGCCCGGTACTCTATATGTTATAACATAACACTTCTACTGCCGAGTCCCCTATGTTTTATCGCCGCATCGCTTTTTTTCTGGCCATGATTCTGCCCGGCGTTGCCGTTGCCGAACCCAAGGTCGTGGTGTCGATCAAACCCATTGCGTCATTGGTGGGGGGCGTGATGGCCGGGGTTGGTACACCCACAGTGCTGGTGGGTGGCGGCCAGTCGCTACATACGTTTTCCTTAAAGCCCTCCGATGCACGTGCTTTGAACGATGCCGATGTGGTGTTCTGGGTGGGCGAGGGCCTTGAGGCGTTTCTGGAAAAGCCGATTGATGCTCTGTCAGATAAAGCGATGGTCGTGGAATTGGCTGAAGCGCCAGGACTTGTGGTGTTGAACGGCCGCGAAGGCGGGGTGTGGGAGAAACATGCCGACGACGAGCATGATGAACATGATCACGGCAATCATGCCCACAATTCCGCCCACAATTTTGATGGGCACCTGTGGCTTGACCCCATCAATGCCAAAGCCATCGTGACGGCCGCGCAAAACGCACTTTCAAAAGCCGACCCAGCCCATGCCGCGAATTACAGCACAAATGCGAACGCGCTTTTGACCAAACTCGATGCGCTGGATGCCGAGTTGCGACAAGCCTTTGCGCCCATCAAAGCCAGACCCTTCGTGGTGTTTCACGATGGCTATCAGTATCTGGAAAAACGCTATGGCTTGAATGCCGTGGGCTCACTGACCGTGAGCCCGGACCGCACGCCCGGGGCAAAGCGTGTGAGTGAGATCAAAGACAAGATCACATCATTGAATGCTGCGTGCGTGTTCGCCGAACCGCAGTTTGAACCAAAACTGATTGCGACATTGATTGACGGCACCAACGCCAAAACCGGCACGCTGGACCCTGAAGCGTCAACGCTGCCGGCAGGGCCGGACCTTTATTTCAATCTCATGCGCGGGCTGGCGGCGAACTTAAAAAGCTGCC
>JAEUKL010000355.1 GCA_016793005.1 Rhodospirillaceae bacterium
GGCACCGGTGTGGGCGGCTCGGTTGCCTCGGCACTGACGGGCTTGTCATTGTCGTACACTGTGGGCTTGGGCGTGATTAAAGGCCTGTTCACCTCTTCGATGCCGTTCATGCGCACGCCGAAGTGCGAAGATGCGGCAAGCTGGAAGCAGGCGCTGCAATTCGCGCGTATGGAAACCGTCATGTTGGTGCTGACCCTGGGTGCGGTGTTCGGCACTATGTGGTCCACACAGTTTGACGACCCGGCCGATAAGGTTTGGGTTGCGGCCTTAAGCGTGATGGCCATTCCCTATGCGGCGGCTGTCTTGGTCTCGTTCTTCTCGACCATGAAGCTGGGTCGTCCGGTGCTTGCGCCGACTGTTGGGGCCGCCCCGACCCCGATCCTCACGCAGCCTAACGTGGATGTTGCCGCATAAAGTATTGGGCCGCCTAAAAGTACGCCACGTCTTAACAGAATTACTCAACACCGCGCGCGCCAGAGGCGAAAGCCTCTGGTTGCGATCCTGGTTCCAAGGGGTGTTGAATTTAAGAACCGAGCGCCGACCGTCGTTCGTCAAAAATCAAACGGTTGTCTCTGTCCTTAAGGGCCCCAGCGCGAAAGCGCGGGGCCCTCTTTTTTTCAGCTTAGGCCGAGATGGACTTGTACTTCAGCCACTCAGGCCCCAGCGTCTTGGCGAAGCCCAGTACGGCCTCGCGGTCTTCGGCTGCGGTGTCGGCCCAGGCAGTGATTTTGGTGCGGATGCCAAAAATCACCGCGCCGGTTTCGGGCAACTTCAAGAACGATTGGCCCTCGTGGCGTACATAAAAATTCGCGTCGGTGCCGGGATTCACCGGCGGCACGGGGTCGGGCAGGTGCAGATCAGGGACTGACGCAATGCCCCAGTTGCCGCGTTTAAAGCACCGCCCAGGCCGCAAGCGGTCTAAAAAGAAATCCACTTGCGAAGCCAGCTTATCAGCGTACTCCGGCACAGGCGCGTGAACTTGTAACATCGGCTTGCCGATCTTCTCGGTGATGTGCCAGCGGTTCGGGAAACACATCACGCCTGCGGCCAAAATGTAGGGCCCCTCGGCCGGTTTGATGAGAACGCAGATGTCGTCCACGTAATTGCGGCCCACTGCGGCCAAGGTTTCGGACGCAGTATCGGGGCACGCCCAGCCATCGCGGCCTGAGAGCGTGCGGCCTAGCTCCATCACAGCCGCTTCGCCTGCGGGTAGAAGCGCCATCACAATCTTGGGCTTCTCGGCAATCAACTTTGCGCGAAGTGCTAATGCCGGTGCGTCCTTGGGATTGCGCGTCAGCCAATCTTCAAGACCCGCGGGCCGCATGCCGATGGTGGTGGGGTGGGCAATCGCCATCCGAAAACAGTCAGCGCTCGATCCGCATAAAGCGCGTGCGATGCCAGTTCGAGATGTTGTCGACGTAGCCCTTCACCTGCGGGCCCACTAAATTCTTGGTGGTGGTGAAGGTGAGGGGGATGGTGGCGGTATCGTCCATGCCTTTCTGCTCGGCGTTGGCCAGAATGTCGGCGCGCTTTTTCAAGTCCAGCGTCTGCTTGGCCTGCTCCATCAGCGCGTCGTAATCCTTGTTCTTGTAGCCGGCGTAGTTGAACGGGCCGGCGTTGCTTTCCATCAGGTACAGGAAGGTTTGCGGATCGTTGTAATCGCCGACCCAGGCCGCCCAGGCGACGTCGAAGTCAAAGGCCTGAATGACGTTGTAGTGGGTCTTGGGTTCGTTCGGCAGCGGTTTGGTGTTGATGCCAATCTCGCGCCACATCGTCGTAATAGCGGCCGCCGCACGACGTGCGTCGTAGCCCGTCATGGCATTAAAGTCGAACTTCAGCGGGTTGTCGGGGCCGTAGCCCGCTTCCGCCAACAGACGCTTGGCTTCGGCCACACGCTTTTCCATCGGCCAATCGGCGAAGTCGATGCGTGGTTTGATATCGGTTTCGTAATTATCAATGCCCGGCGGCACGAACGAGTAGGCGGGTAGACGTCCGTCACGGTACACCTTCGTTGCATAGATTTCGCGGTTCAGCGCCAACGACAGCGCACGGCGAATGCGTGGATCATCGAAGGGTTTGCGGCGCGTGTTCGCGACAATGTATTCGTTGGCCAGGTATGCATTGATGCGGCCCTGGCCGGGCATATTCGCATTCAGCCACCCTATCTGATCGACCGGGAAGCCGCGGTTGGTGATGTTGGCATCAAGTTCACCCGCCCGGAATCGTGTCAGAGCCGCGCGTTCATCTTCGGTCGGGTAGAAATACACTTCATCAATGGCCACGTTGGCTGCATCGTAGAACTTTGGGTTCTTGACGGTCTTCACGTAATCGTTGGCGATCCAGGCTGACAGCATGTAAGGGCCGCTGGAAACCATATTGCCGGGCTTGGTCCATTCGGTGCCGTATTTGGTGATGATGTGTTCAGGCATCGGGAAGCTGGTGTAGTGTGTGAGCAAGCCAGGCAGGAACGGGGCGGGCTGCGTCAGTTTCAGTTCGACGGTGCGGTCATCTATCGCCCGGACGCCAAGTTCAGTAAGCGGCTTCTTGCCCGCGTTCACCTCTTCGGCGTTTTGGATCAGGTACAGCATCGAGGCGTACTTCGATGCCGTTTTTGGGTCCATCAAACGGCGCAGACCAAACACTGCATCCGAGGCTTTAATCGGCACACCATCGGACCACACCATGCCTTTGCGCAACTTGAAGGTCCACGTCAGGCCGTCTTCGCTGGTGGTCCAGCTTTCGGCGATGCCTGGAATGGGGTGCGCTTGTGCATCTTCCGTGGTCAGCCCTAAGAACAAGTCGCCGATGATGTGGTTTTCCCACGACGTGCTGGCTAGGTGCGGGTCCAACGTGTCGGGCTCTGCGGCGTTGCCGCGCTGGAAGACCATTTTGGCGTGCGCTGATGAAATCGGTGCAGCCCACAGCCCCGCCATGAACAATCCAAGCGTGGCCAGCAGGGCCACGGCAGTCCGGTAAAAACCCATCCCTAAATCCTTCAAATCGTTAGCGTCGGTCGGCCTTTAGTTATGCCTGAACCGAGCATGCTTTGGTGTCACGTTAGCGAGTTTTGGGGGCCGAAACCATGCCCGGAATCGAGGAAAAGTCATTGATATTGAACGGATTTTAATGTTCTGCGCCAACCCGGCAGGCTAACCTTCGCCTCAATGCGCTGGCGGGCGTTAAGCCTGTTCAAGGGCCGCTGCCGCCGGCTTTTCATTCTGGGGAAGAGGATCCACATCGATGTTTTTGATTACACGTCGCAGCTTCATGGCGGCCACCACGGCGGCTGCAGCCTTAAGCGCGTTGTCCGCGTGCGGTGACAGCGCCGAAGCTATGAAAGCTGAAACCAAGAAGCTGAACGAATGGCTGGAAGAGCGCTTCAAGTTTTGGGTCGGACGCTCACCGCTGGGCAAAGCCTACCTTGGCATCAAGGAAGATATGGGCAAGTGGGATGACTTAAGCGAAACCCACCAGAAAGAGGACTACGAGCTTCAACAGAAAGAGCTCGCGGACCTGAAAGCCAAATTCAAACTTGAGAAGCTGAGTGCCGACGGTGCCTTAAGTTTCCGCCTGTATGAAGTGCGCCTGAACCAGGACATTTCAGACTACAAGTGGCGCAATCACGACTATCCCATCAATCAGATGTTCGGGTGGCAGGCCGAGATCCCGAGTTTTCTGATCAACATTCATCGCGTCGGCACCAAAGACGAAGCGGTTGCGTACATCGAACGCATGAATGGCATTCCAGTCGTCGTGGATCAGATCATTGACGGCTTGAAGACCCGCGAAGCCCTGGGCGTCATGCCGCCGAAGTTCGTGTTTTCACGCGTGCTGCGTGACAGCCGCAATGTGCTGACTGGCAAGCCTTTTGGCGGCGATAAAGCCACCGCTGATAAAGATAGCGCCCTGATGGAAGATATCCGCGGTAAGATCGCGAGCTTACAAATTCCCGATGAGGAAAAAACTGCGCTGACGGCTGATGCCGAGAAAGCTTTGCTGACTGCGGTGAAACCTGCTTACGAAAAACTGATTGCAACCCTGGAAGACCAGGAAACACGCGCAACCACCGATGACGGCGTTTGGAAGCTGCCCGAAGGTGAAGCCTACTACCAGCACATGCTGCAACAGCACACCACCACAAAAATGACGGCGCAGGAAATCCATGAATTCGGCCTGAAGGAAGTGACGCGCATTCATGGCGAAATCCAGGAGATCATGAAGAAGGTGAACTTCGACGGCGATATGAAAGCCTTTTTCAAGTTCATGAACGACGACCCGCAGTTCTATTACCCCAGCACGCCGGAAGGCAAAGCGGCTTACATCGCCAAGGCGAAGTCCGTGCTGGCGGATATGACCGCGCGCCTGGACGATGTGTTCCTGACCAAGCCCAAAGCAGCGCTGGAAGTAAAGCCCGTCGAGCCCTTCCGCGAGGAATCGGCCTCAGGCGCGTTCTATCAGCCGCCCGGCGCTTTCGATGGGCGCCCCGGCACGTACTACATCAACACTTTTGATATGAAAGCCATCAGCACGTTCGAGCTGGAAGCGTTGGCGTATCACGAGGGGATCCCGGGCCATCACATGCAGATCGCGATTGCCCAAGAGTTGCAGGATGTGCCGAGTTTCCGCAAATTCGGCAGCGATTTTACGGCCTACTCGGAAGGCTGGGGCCTGTATTGCGAGCGGCTGCCTAAGGAAATGGGGTTCTACAAAGACCCATACTCTGACTTCGGTCGCCTGACGATGGAACTGTGGCGGTCGTGCCGTCTGGTTGTTGATACGGGCCTGCATGCGCCGCAGTACAAATGGACGCGCGAGGACGTGATTAAGTACCTCAGCGACAACACGCCCAATACCGAGTTTGATATCCGCAACGAGACCGAGCGTTATATCGTCATGCCGGGCCAGGCCACCGCCTATAAGATCGGTATGGAAAAAATCCTGTCGTTGCGCGAAGACGCTAAGAAGAAGCTGGGCGATAAATTCGATATCCGCGAGTATCACGACGTTGTCCTTAAGTCGGGGCCGGTGCCCTTGAGCATCATGGAAGAGCGTGTGGACGCATGGGTAAAAAGTAAAAAGGCTTAAGGTATACGGCTGTGACGACACAGAGCGACGGCGCAGCCGGCTACATCCACACCTTTACACCCGAGGAACAGCAGCGCCTGGTAGACCAGGCGCTGTTTCTCGAACCCTATCATCATCCACAGATCAATTTTGCGAACGCAAAGCTGGTGCTGGACGTTGGTTGCGGCGTAGGGGCGCAGATCGCCGTGCTGTTGCGCCGTTGGCCGCATCTGAAGATCACGGGTGTCGAGCCGTCAGCCACACAAATTGAACGTGCCCGTACCTTGCTCGCGAAAGATTTAGGCGAAGGCCGTGTAACGTTACACCAGGCCCCCGGCGATCAGTTGCCATTTCCCGATAACAGCTTTGACGGCGCCTGCGTATTCTGGGTGTTCGAGCATGTGCCCCAGGCTGTCCCGATCATGCGCGAGATTTTGCGCGTGCTGAAACCAGGCGCGCCGTTCTACGCTACAGAGGTTTTTGACAAAGCGCTGCACGTGCATCCGTCGTGCCCGGCCATCATGCGTTACTTCGAGGCGTTCATGGCGCTGCAAGCTGAATTCGGCGGCGACCCCAATGTGGGCGTGCGCATTCCCGGCCTGATGGCGCAGGCAGGTTTTACCGGCATCGTGCCCACAGATGTCTCACCGACATTGGACGCACGTATGACGGATGACGCGGCGCGGCAGGCCTTTCTGGAGTACTTCCAGACGCTGCTGTTAAGCGGCGCTTCGCCGCTTCTTGCGCGTGGGCATGTCGGTCAAAGTTTGGTTGAAGAGGTCGCATCGGATTTCGCGCGGCTTAAGCTCAATCCGGATGCTTTATTCAGCTACGGCGCCAAACAAACCTGGGGTTATAAGCCCGCTTAAGTTACGAGCGTTAGAGTTTCAGGCGCATATGCACGTGTGGGATGTCGGCTTCGATAAAATCAGGCCCCACGGGTACAAACCCAAGCCGCGTATAGAAGTCCCGCACGGCAGTCTGCGCATTTAAGACCGCTTCCGTTGCGCTGCTGCTTTTTAGGTCTGCCAACACGCGCTCCATCAGCAATCGGCCGAGGCCTTGGCCACGGGCAGGCTTTAACGCGGCAACCCGCTCAATTTTAGCCTCGCCCGGTTTGTAGGGGCGGGTTCTGGCCGTCGCCACGGGCGCGTCGTTCAAATACAGCAGGTAATGGGTGCTAACAGGGTCTTGGTCGTCCCATTCCAGGTCGGCTGCGACACCCTGTTCATCGCAAAAAACCACACGCCGGATGCGATGGCAGTGCGCCATCTTTGCAGCCTCCGAGCCGGGGAACCGCTCGATCCGAGGGCTGAAATTCTTCACCGGGTCCACGGTAGTTTCCTTTTTATAAAGGCTTGCATGGTATGTCCTACCGTCTATAGGTCCCTCTGGCTGGGCAAAATACCAAACAGTTGGCGAAACGCTTGAAATTTCTTATGTTTACAGTCTATTTGGCACCCAGGGGAACTGGCGGGGAATGTCCCTGCAGGGGTTCTTGGCCGAAGCGAAACATCACGTGACCGAGCCAATCCAAGAAAAGCATAAGATTTGGGATTCCTATTGGCACGATAGTCGTATCTTTTCGACCGTGGCCGAGAGTAGCCCGCAGGCCGAGGCGACCCTAGAGGCGCACTGGGCTGAATTCTTTAACGAATTGCCCAATGGTGCGGCCATCCTTGATCTCGGCTGCGGCAATGGCCATGTGTGCCTGATGGCCGCCCGGGCGTCGGAAGCGACCGGCAAGCATTTCAGAATTTTTGGCGTGGACTCTGCCGCGATTGATCCGGTCAAGTTTGTGCCCAAAGAAGAGTTGTTGAAGACCGTCGAGTTCAAAGGGCAGGTGCCCATGGAAGTCCTGCCCTATCAGTCTGGGCAGTTCGATGCGGTAGTCAGCCAATACGGCATGGAATTCGGCGACAGCCGCGCCCCGGCCGAGGCGGTCCGGGTGATGAAGCGGGGGGCTAAGTTCTGCGCGATTATGTTTGCCGCCAACACCGCTCCGGTGGTCCAGGTGGCCAGCAAAATGCGCCAAAGCCAATTCCTGCTGAATGGCACGAAACTCTTTGAAGTGGCGACCGCCGTGTCACAGGCGCTGCACCACATCGAAAAGAGCCCGCAGGAAGACGGTGCGCCGCGCGACACCAAGAAATACCTGCAGAAGTTCTCGGACGAGGTCGAGCGGACCATGGCCAAGTTCAAGAACACAGACAGTGAAATCGTCGAAGCCGTCATCACCTCGCTTCAACATGTTTTTGTGATCCGCAAGACCACGGAAATTAATTCCCAGGTCAACATGATTGCCTTGATGAAAAAACGCATTGGATCGCATGTAGCGCGCCTGGATGCGATTACACGCGCCGCCGTTGGCGATTCAGGGTTGCTCGGATTCAAGCGCAAACTGGCGGACGCCGGCCTGATGGGGGTCGCACATAGCCAAGTGATTGTGGACGGCGTCGGGGTCATCGGCGTGAAGGTCACCGGAACGCGCTAGCCGCACGCCTGATCAGGTTTCAATCTATTCAAACACATTTTCAATCTATTCAAACACAGGCGCTTCGGGCGCCTTTTTTCATGCCTGCGCAAGACGCGCGCTTACAAACAAAAAGGGCGGCAGTTGCCTGCCGCCCTTTCCGCAGAATGTCTTTTATGGCTTAGAACTTCAACACGCTGCTGAACGTGAAGTAACGGCCAATCACGTCGTAGCTCTGCGGGAACGTGTTGCCGCTGTTGTTGCCCGTGGTGCCGATGGTGTTACCAACGACCGGCGGCAACTTGTCGAACACGTTGGCAACCGTCAGAGAGATACGGGCGTTTTCCGTGATGTCCCAGCCACCCGACAGGTCGACGTAGTCATACGCCGGGATGTGGGTGAAGCCAGCGAAGAACGCGCCAGCGAGCGGCTCTACGCTAACCGCGCTCTGGTGACGCCAGTTGTATGACACATCGAAGTCACCGAAGTACCAGGTGGTACGTTGGTTCCAGCGATACTTGTGCAACGGCTCGTCGCAAGCCACCGAGTAGTAGCCTTTGCAATCACGACGGATCGCGCTCGGCGTCAACTGTTGGAAGTAGCTTTCCAGCTTGTTGCCGTTGAAGCTAATGGCGACACGACCCAAGCTCGAGTCCATGCCCAAGTCTTCAAAAGCGAACTGGTAGGCAACACCAAGGTCGAAGCCCGAAGTGTCGATCTGAGCCAGGTTGGACAGCGGACGAGACACGCCAGGGGCGGTCGCGCCGTTGAACGTACCGTTGCTCGGTTCACGCAAGATCAACGCGCAAGCGGCGTTGAAGGTCAGGCCCGGGTTGAGTGCCGTCGAATAGCACCCATCCAAGGTGTCCTGCGCGGCCGGACGGTCGATCGCCTGATTCAGAGCGATCTTGTAGTAGTCCAACGTGATGGCCAGGTTGTTGATGAACTGCGGTTCCCACACGATGCCCAACGTGGTGGTCTTGGCCTTTTCGGGGCCCAGAGCCGGGTTACCACCTTGTAGCACGTTGATCTGACCAGCCGACGGAGCCGGCAGCTGACCGATCAAAGCAACCGGAACGCCCGTCAAACGGCAGAGGTTCGAGAGCGTGCCGGCCGTGTTGGCCTGGGCCTGGTTGATCAAGTTGCCTTGGCAGGGATCAACCGCCAAGTTGCTCAACCCAGACACAGCGGGAGCGAACAGTTCGTTCACGTTCGGCGCACGGGTCGCGCGTTGACCCATACCGCGGAAACGCAAGCCCGAGACCGGTGACCATTCGCCACCGAACTTGGCGCTGCCGTATTCCGACGAGACCGTGGTCGAGAACTTCGTACGACGGTAACCGCCTTCAAAGTTCAACGATTCCATGAACGGCTGGCCAGTGACCAACGGGATCACTGTTTCGCCGTACACTTCTTTCAGGTCGAACGAACCCGAGCGATCCGGCAACGGAGCGCCGGTGCCCAGCACTTCGCCTTGGATCTGCGAAGAACCGTCAGACTGGTTCGACGCAAACAGCTTGCGGTACTCAGCACCGACAGCCAAGCCGATCGGCAGGTCAGAGAACGGGCTCTTGAAGGTTTCGCCCAAGTCGCCCGTCAAGCTGGCATTGGCGACCTTCTGAGAAACCTTCTGACCCAGGATGGCGTTCAGGTTGATGAAGTTGACCATCGCCGGGGTGATTGAACCTTCAGCACCCCACACGTTCAAAGGTACGCAACCGTTAGAAGTGTTGGAGCAGGTCGTGGTCGTGAAGGCGCGCAGAGCTTGCTGTACTTTCGACAGCGAACCCCAGTTGCCGCGGATTTGCTTCTGGTCGGCTTCACCGCGCTGGAAGTACACGTCGTAGCTCCAGTTGTCGGTGATGTCGCCACGCACACCCAGGGTGTACTGGAACCACTTGTTTTCGAAGTCGTTCAAGCGGGGACCCATTTCCGTGATGCGGCGACCGATAGCGATCGGCACTTCAGTTGTACCGGCGGGGCCGGCGACGCACTGAGCTGCAGGAATGCCGCGCGCGGCGCAGATTTGCTGACGCGCGGTGGTCGGGATGAACGGGTTACCAATCGGAACCTGATACACGTTCAAGAAGGTGCCCGACGAAGCCAACTGCGTGTGCACGTTGCTACGGGTGTAGAACACGTTCATGTACGCTTCGGCGTAGTCGGTGATCTCGTAACGCGCCAGCGAGGTGACCTGATAACGCTCCAGCGGAGATTGGAACAGGTTGGTCGGATTGAAGTTATAAGCCGCAACCGGGGTTACGATCGCACCGGTGGTCGGATTGATCTGCCCGTTGATGGCAGTATTGCCAGTGGTCGGCGATACTTGTATGGCCGCCGGGATCGTCGTGCCTGAGCCTGACTGGCCGCAGGTGGTGGAGGCCAACGTCGTAATGCCGAGGGGCAGTTTGCCGGACGGTGTATTCAGCGGCGTCGTCGTGCCGACGATGTTGCCGACTGCACCGGGGCAGGCGTCAGACGTGAGAGCTTTACCGAACGGGCGATCACCTTGCAGCAATTGCTGCGTATCGGTGTAGCCCAGGCTCAACACCACGTTACCGCGGTTGTCGTCGAAGCCTGCGCCCATGGTGATGTCACCCTTCAGGCGCTTGGCGTCGGACTTGTCCGACATGCCGTACTGGCCTGAAATCTGCATCCCTTCGAAGTCTTTCTTCAAGACGAAGTTCAACACGCCGGCGACGGCGTCAGCGCCGTACACGGCCGAGGCGCCACCTGTAACCAAGTCAACGCGCTCGACCAGAGCCAGCGGAATGACGTTGGTATCGGTGTTGCCGTCCAGGTTGAACGGGGTCATGCGGCGGTCATCGACCAGCACCAGCGAACGTTTCGGATCGAGGTTGCGCAGGTCGACGGTGGCGCCACCGTTGGCGCCGTTGTTCGTGCCAGGACCGACGGCGGGTGCCACGGCCGGCAACGTCTTGATCAGTTCTTCGGCGGCAACTGGTGCGCTGAAGGCAATGTCTTCGGCGCTAACAGTCGTCACCGGGCTGTTCGACGTCAGACCCGGAACTTTAATGCGCGAACCGGTAACGACGATTTCCTCAAGCTTTTCGTCGCCGGCGGCTTGCTGCTGCGCGAATGCTGGCATGGCGAACGCCATGACAACACCTGACAGCAGCGCCGTGCGGAATGTACGGCTAAACTTTGTCGTGTGTTTCACGATTTACCCCTTCTTTCATAATGACTCCCTCGCCACCGTTTGAAATCAGGTTCCCCCGGATTCCTGCGGTGGGTGCGGCTCAAATTTTGTGTTTGAGACCGCGGCGTGAGCACAGCTCACATTAGAAGTGAGTAGAAAGGGCGGTGGCGCTTCTCGTCAACTTTGTTTCAAGACATTCTCACGTTTCGCAAGGGGTGTTGCCGGGGCGCTACATAAGATTAAAAGCCTAGATAATTCATGGTGTTATGTTCGCTGACGTTTGTTGCATTGCTGCGCAATGATTCTTCTGAAATACGTGCTAAGACATAAGAAATTGCCGAATCTAATATTATTTAAGAAATAAGATTACAAGACTGACAGGTTGTAAGGCCTGCCAGTCTGCAACGTATCGCGGTGCAAAAAAGAACGCGTTTGTGATCGGCTAGGTCAACCAGTCGGGGCTGGGCAAGCGCTTGGCCTTCAAGAAGGCCGGGTTGAACAACTTGCTTTGATAGCGAAGGCCCGAGTCCGCCAGGACTGTGACGATGGTTTTGCCCGGCCCCAGTTGCTTGGCGAGGTGAATCGCACCTGCCACGTTGATACCGGTCGAGCCGCCAACGCACAGACCTTCATCGCGCAACAGATCGAAAATAATCGGCAGCGCTTCGTCGTCGGGAATCTGGAAGGCGTGGTCGACAACAGCGCCTTCCAGATTTTTTGTGATGCGGCCTTGGCCGATGCCTTCGGTGATGGACCCACCTTCAGACTTCAGTTCGCCGTTCTTGTAGTAATTGTAGAGCGCCGCGCCACGCGGATCGGCGAGCGCGATTTGAATATTCTTGTTCAATGCCTTCAAGCCGCGACCAATCCCTGAGAGCGTGCCGCCGGTGCCAACCGCTGACACAAAGCCGTCGAGGCGTCCGTCCAATTGGTTCCAAATTTCCGGCGCAGTGATGCGTTCGTGGCCATCACGATTAGCAACATTGTCGAACTGATTGGCCCAAATCGCCCCATTTTGCTCGGTTTTTGCGAGCTCTTCGGCGATCCTTTGCGAGACTTTGACGTAGTGATTTGGATCTGACGCCGGAACCGCCGGCACTTCGCGCAAGTCCGCGCCAAACAGACGCAGGATGTCTTTTTTCTCTTGGCTTTGGGTGTTGGGAATCACGATGACAGTGCGGTAGCCGCGTGCGCGGCCCACCAGCGTCAAGCCAATGCCGGTGTTGCCCGCTGTGCCTTCCACAATCACGCCGCCTGGTTTCAACAGGCCACGGCGCTCGGCATCTTCGATGATGTAAAGCGCGGTGCGATCCTTGATCGAACCGCCGGCACTCAAGAACTCTGCTTTGCCCAAGATCGTGCAGCCCGTCAGCTCAGAGGCCCGGCGCAGTTTGATCAGCGGGGTGCGGCCGATGGCTTCAACGGCATCGGAGGCGACAAAACCTGAAAAGGACGGACTCACTCCAAACCTCGTTACAATCGCGGATACGTTCACGGCGCATCTCCTGTCTGTCTGGCCGCTCCCCACGTCGGCGCACCATCGGACAGGAAAACCGACCCCAACAGTCGGGATTTTTGGGGGCGGCCGTAAAGTCGGGCTTTAGGGAAGGATCTTTTCCGGCCGCTGCCCAGGCAGACAAAAATTCTCCGAAATCACAATATTTCAGCTTTGGTGCGAAACAAAAGCCTCAAAAATCGGGTGAAAGGCGTATCGCATGCCCCATGAGCAAAGACCTGAACACCGCCCAAACCCTGCCCGAAGCCGTGCAAAGCGGCGGCGTGGACGCGGCTGATCGTCAGGTTGGCCGTGACGCCAATGCGCCGGCGGCCGCCAACAGCAACCAGCCGGAAACGGACGCCGAAGAGGTGGCCGAGGTTTATTTCGCGCTCGGTTAAGGCTGAACCCCTGGCGGTGCTGCGATTGCCCTGCCTTCTACGCCCCGGTATCGTCGCGCCATCTGTTTGAGGGCGCTTTTTTATGGCCGACGCGGGCACGTATCTCGACAAAACTTATCTGTCGCCGGATGGCTTGCGCTTGGCCGTGCGCGATTATCCCGGCCCTACCGTACCGCGCCTGACGATTGTTTGTATTCCGGGGCTTACGCGCAACGCGCGCGACTTCGATGAACTCGCACCTCACTTGGCAAAAAAATACCGCGTGCTGTGCGTGGATTTGCGCGGGCGCGGCAAGTCTGAGTACGCCAAGGACGCCATGACCTATCAGCCGCCGGTGTATGTGCGCGATGTGGCGGCGTTGTTGGACGCATTCCAGCTTAAACACGTGGCGCTGATTGGCACATCTTTGGGCGGTATCATTTCGGTGGTGCTGGGGGCAGTGATGCCCCGCCGGGTGCTGGGCATTGTCATGAACGACATCGGCCCCGAGGTCGACAGTACGGGCCTTACGCGCATCGCCGAGTTTGTGGCGCGCGGCTATGCCGGGCCTTCGTGGGACGAGGCGGCCAACGCTTTGCAAGCCGTCGACGGCAAGATTTACCCCGATTACACGCACGCCGACTGGCTGAAAATGGCGCATCGTCGTTTCATTGAGACCTCTGATGGCAGCGTGAAACACGATTACGATCTCAACATCGCAAAACCATTTGGCAATGCGGCCCAAGCAGGTACGGCGGCCACAAGCTTATGGCCGTTCTTTTTGCAGTTGAAAGATATGCCCGTTCTGGCGCTGCGCGGCGCCATTTCTGATGTGCTGTCGCCCGAGACATTCACGCGCATGAAAGAACGCTTGCCCCATATCGCGCAGTGCATCGTTCCCGACCGTGGCCACACGCCATATTACGACGAACCGATTGCACAGGAAGCGGTCGATGATTTCTTGGCGCAACTGCCCGCACAGTTAACCGCGGGCGAGGGCTTGCGTCGCGGTTTGCGCCAGATTGGCTTCCTGTTGCGCTTGAAATTCGGGAAGCTGCCGGCAGTTTAGTTTTTTTGAGCATGAGGGCGTGATGAGCAACTACATCAACGAGTTTTCATTCCGCTTCAGCTTGAACCCGGCCACCACAGCCTTGGTGGTGGTCGATATGCAGAATGCCACGGGCAGCTTACATCACGGCTTGGCTAATCATCTGCGCGCGCAGGGTCGGCTTGAGGAATCACGCTACCGGTTCGACCGCATCAGTTCAAAGGTCATTCCCAACACGCAAAAGCTTCTGGCGTATTTCCGTAAGTTGGGCGCACCGGTGATTTATGTCACCTACGGATCCGAACGCGCGGACTATTCGGACATGGCGCGTCATATCCGTGGCATCGTCATGGCGACAAAAAACAAAATCGGCGAGCCCGAGCACGACATTGTTGACGCACTGACACCGTTGACCAGCGAGCCCGTGTTCAACAAAACGACCATCGGCGCATTTGCTTCGACACCCATCGACCAGCACTTGCGTGCGCTTGCTGTCAGCGAAATTGTGATCGTAGGTGTGTCGACCAACAACTGTGTCGGCATGACGGCCATGGAAGCAGCCGATCAAGGCTACGGTGTAGTCCTGGTGTCGGATGCGACGGGAACCTGTTCGGACGAAATGCAGGCGGCCTTCGAGGAAATGTTTTTGCGCCTGTGGGGGCGCGTGCTTTCAACCGCGGACACGCTTGCCGAACTGAAGGCCGCAGCACCCGTCTTGGCGGCCCAATAACCCGCCCGCAGAGCGGGTTTAAAAGCCGGAATTTCTCTTTATTTTCCGTGGGGTTGCAGGTTCGGCCAAACCCCGGCATGGTCTCGGCCCCAAGCCTGTTTTTGCGCAGGTTTTTAGAGGTGCCAAGAGCCATGTCTGATGATGCGTCCGCCAGCGAAGAACAACTGATTTTGGACTCGATTGCGAAGTGGATTTCGCGCGACGTCGAACCCTACGCCATGCGCATGGAGCATGATGACGAGTATCCCCAAGCGATGGTCGAGCAGATGAAAGAGTTGGGGCTGTTCGGCGCAACCATTTCCCCCGAGTGGGGTGGGCTGGGGTTGTCGGCATCAACGTATGCAAAAGTCGTGACCATGATTTCGGAATCGTGGATGTCGCTGACGGGCATCTTCAATTCGCATCTGATGCTGGCCAAGGCGATTGAAAAGTTCGGCACGCTTGAGCAGAAGAAAAAATATTTGCCGCGTCTAACGTCGGGCGAGTTGCGCGGCGGCACGGCACTTACGGAGCCTGATGCGGGCACGGACCTGCAAGGGATCCGCACCAAAGCCGAGCGCAAAGGCGATCACTATGTCGTCAACGGTGCTAAAACCTGGATTACCAACGGTCACCACGGCCAGATTTTTGCACTGCTGGTGAAAACAGACACAAGCGCCGATCCGCCGCGCAAAGGCATGAGCATGCTGATCGCCGAGAAGGCGCCGGGCTTCACGGTATCACGCAAACTGGAAAAACTTGGCTACCATGGCATCGATTCCGCCGAGCTGATTTTTGAAGACTATCAGGTGCCGGTGGAGAATCTTATCGGAGGCGAGGAAGGTAAGGGCTTTTATCACGCTGTCGGCGGGCTGGAGTTGGGGCGTATCAACGTGGCTGCGCGTGGGGTCGGCATTGCCAACCGCGCGCTGAAGGAAGCCATCAAGTACAGCCAGCAGCGCAAAACTTTCGGTAAGTTCATCCACCAGCATCAGGCTATCCAGTTAAAGCTGGCCGAGATGGCCACCAAATGCGAGGCCGCGCGCTTGTTGGTGGAAAGTGCCGCCAAAGCTTATGACGCAGGCCAGCGCTGCGACATGGAAGCGGGTATGGCGAAGTTCTTTGCCTCGGAAACAGCCGTAGAAAATTCACTGGAAGCCATGCGTATTCATGGCGGCTACGGGTATTCGAAAGAATTTGTGGTGGAACGCCTCTACCGCGATGCGCCGCTGATGACCATCGGAGAGGGTACGAACGAAATGCAGCGCATTATCATCGCGCGCCAGTTGATTGAACGGAATCCGATTTAGTCATGTCGATGCACCTTCCGCTCAAAGGCTTGCGCGTTCTCAGCTTCGATCAATACGGCGCGGCCCCTTACTGCACCATGATCATGGCCGACATGGGCGCTGATGTGATCAAGATTGAAAACCCTGGCACGGGCGGTGATTTCGCGCGCGACACCGGGCCCTATTTTCTGGGTGACAACGACAGCCTTTACTTTCAATCGCTCAACTTAAACAAACGCAGCCTGACGCTGGATTTGAAAACTGCCGATGGCCGCCGGATTTTGCATAAGCTGGTGGCCGGATCTGATGCGCTGGTGGGGAACATGCGCGGCAATCAGCCTGCAAAACTGGGCCTGGATTACGCGAGCTTAAAATCCATCAACCCTAAGATTGTCTGTGGGCATATCTCGGCCTACGGGCGCGATACATCGCGCGCCGGATGGCCGGGCTACGACTTTCTGATGCAAGCTGAAGCGGGCTTTATGTCGGTGACAGGCGAGCCGGGCGGGCCGCCGGTGCGTTTAAGCGTGTCCATGGTGGATTTCATGACCGGCACCATGATGGCTTATGCGGTTACGGCTGCTGTTCTGGCCTGCAAAACCAGCGATGCGCCGGGCCGCGATGTGGACTTAAGCCTGATGGACCTGGCGCTGCATCAGTTGACCTACATGGGCCACTGGTACTTGAATGCCGGGTGGACCACAGGGCAGGTGCCGCGCGGTGCGCACGCCTCCATCACACCCAGCCAGTTGCAGAAAACCAAAGACGGTTGGTTGTTCGTCATGGCGCAGAGCCCCAAGTTCTGGGAGATCCTGGTGGATGGCTTGCAAATGTCGCAGTTGGCCAGCGATCCGCGGTTCATCGACATGGAATCGCGCCTGAAAAACCGCGATGCTATTACCAAAATCCTGGACGATGCCTTTTCCACCAAAACCACCGCCGAATGGATGGAGGTTTTCAAAGGACGCTTGCCCGTGGGGCCGGTCAACAGCATCGCCCAAGCGCTGGACAATCCGTTCTTGCAGGAAACCGGGATGCTTCAGGCCGTGCCGCACCCCGACATGCCGCACATGCGTGCGCTTACGAACCCGGTGAAACTGGATGGTGAACGTATGACCAGCAAACATGCGCCCAAGCTGGGGCAGGACACAGATGCTATTCTGACCGAGTTCGGGTTCACGGCGGCAGACATTGCGGCGTTCCACGCCGGAAAAGCAGTCTAGCGCCATGAAGTTATCGGGCCTGCGCGTCATTGATCTCAGCATGTATCTGCCGGGGCCGCATCTCACGCTCATGCTGGCCGATCATGGCGCCGAGGTGATCCGCATCGAACCGCCGGGCGGCGAGCCGTCGCGGCATTATGGCCCGTACGAAGAGGGCACCGATGGAACGCCGCAGTCCATCTGGTTTCGTAATTTGCACCGAGGCAAGAAAAGCCTGTGCCTGAACTTAAAGGACCCCGAGGGCAAAGAGATTTTCCTGAAGCTGTGCGAAACCGCCGACGTGGTGGTGGAAGCGTTCCGGCCCGGTGTCATGGATCGGCTGGGTGTGGGATACAGCCACGTCAAAGCGCGCAATCCGCGCATCATTTACTGTTCGGTGTCGGCCTTTGGGCAAACGGGTCCTTTGCGCGAAAAAGCGACACACGACATGGGCGCACAGGCGCTGGCGGGTGTTTTGTCGATCAACGACAACGGCGACGGCAAACCCGTGGTGCCGGGCATTCCCGCCGCCGACATGGGTTCGGCCATGATGGGCTTGGCCGGTGTGTTGATGGCGCTGTATGCGCGCGAGCGTACGGGCCAGGGTGATCATGTGGATGCCACCATGTACGACACGTTGTTGTCGTTTACGGCGCATCTTTCAGCATCTGTCATCGCCGACAAGCAGCCGCCGCAAACGCGCACAGGCCGGTCGATTGGTGGGGCGGCGTTCTACAACGTCTATGAGACCAAAGATGGCCGCTACATCGTGCTGACGGGCCGTGAGCCGAAGTTTGCCGAGAATCTTCTCACGTACTTGGGCCGAACAGACCTGATTGATCTGTGCAAACGCGATGACTGCGTGGCACAGGAGCCGGTCAAGGCGTACCTGCGCGATACCTTCAAGACGCGCACCCAAGCCGAATGGGTTGAGGCGCTGTCAAAGCTCGATCTGGGCTGGGCGCCGGTGCTGGATTTGGCGGAAGCCTTCGACGTGCCCCACGCCAAGGCGCGAGATATGATTGTCACCGACCCCAAGGGCCGCATTCATGTGGGCAACCCGATCAAGTTTGCGGACGGTAATGCTCAACTGTCGTTCGACAGCCCGGCCTTAAACCAGCACGCCGATGAACTTCTGACCGGATTGGGCTATACGCCTGCCGCCATCGCCGACTTTAAGCAGCGCGGCGTGCTCGGCTGATCTACCGCCTCCCTGCAATTTCTTCCTAGCATTAAAACAGGGGAGTTTTAGAGGACGCCCATGTCAGAGGAAGCTTAGGGATTAGTGTGGCCGGTTGCGGCTACGCTGGCCGCCCTCATTTATCGCCGGTGCTGCAACTCGTCACAG
Organism: Rhodospirillaceae bacterium; assembly: GCA_016793005.1. GTDB lineage: Bacteria > Pseudomonadota > Alphaproteobacteria > Rhodospirillales > Rhodospirillaceae. Next base: position 18,169 of record JAEUKL010000355.1, read on the forward strand.
GTGTTGAGAAGTCTACGGCCTTTGGCTCGCCGTGCTGATGCGCAGCGGCATTGCTGTGGCGATGGGGCCGCCCCGTACGCCAGCCAACCCCAACAGCTTAACGCGCCACTGCGTACCCTTGCTGACCGCGCGGACTGGCGGCGGCACGGATGATGCCGTCTTTGCGTGACACCGCCGTGGTGCGGCCCAGCGACCACTCGGGCCCCAGTTCGATGACGTGGCCGCGCTTTTTCAACTCGTCCATGGTTTCCTTGGGGTAGCGGTTCTCGATGGTCAGCGAGCCGGGCTTGGCTTCGCGGGGATAGAACGAACTGCGGAAGTGATCGGTGTGGAACATCGGCGCTTCCAAGGCTTCCTGCAAATTCAGGCCATGGTGGATGTGGTACAGGAACGCGTTCAACGTCCATTGGTCCTGCTGGTCGCCGCCGGGTGTACCGAAGCACATGTACGGTTCGCCGTCGCGCAGGGCCATGGAGGGCGACAGCGTGGCGCGCGGGCGTTTGCCGGGGGCCAAAGCGCTCGGGTGGCCTTCCTGCAGCCAAAACATCTGTGCGCGCGAGCCCAAGCAGAAGCCGACGTCAGGAATGTAGGGCGAGCTTTGATACCAGCCGCCGCTGGGGGTGGCGGTCAGCATGTTGCCGTCTTTGTCCACCGTATCCAGGTGCACCGTATCGCCCTTGGTGAAGCCGTCGCGGCGGACAGTGGGCTCACCCACACCACCGGAACTCATGCCGTTTGCGGCAGAACCACCTTCGATGTTCTCATCTTTGCCCGTCACGGGGGTGTCGATGATCTTGAAGCCTTCGATGCTGCCGGGGCGTTGTTCCAACGACGCCTTATCGGTGATGAGCTTGCGCCGTTCATCATTGTATTTTTTGTCCAGCAGCTGCGACAGCGGCACATTCACGAAATTGGGATCGCCGTAATAGGCTTCGCGGTCGGCAAAGGCCAATTTCGCGGCTTCGGTGACGGTGTGAATGAAGTCGGGGCCGGTGATGGGCATTCTGGCGAGGTCATAGCCCGCGAGCAGCGCCAACTGTTGCAAGAATGCGGGGCCCTGGTTCCAGGGACCGCACTTGGCAATGGTAAGCCCTGCGTATTCAAACGTGGCCGGATGCTCTTCCCAGGCGCGCCACTTCGACAAGTCTCCACCGTTTATCA
>JAEUKL010000360.1 GCA_016793005.1 Rhodospirillaceae bacterium
TTTACAAAATTGCTACGATCTGCAGCCTGTTTTCGCTGCTTTGGGGCACATGCGCCGCCGCCGACCAGACCTTGCGCGTGGCGCTGACGGCCTTCCCGCCGGGCGGGGCCGACCCGCGCAAGTCGGTCAGCGTTTTCGCGACATACACATGGTCGCCGATGTATGAGGCGCTGACCACCTTTGCCGAGGACGGCACGCTGGTCCCGGAACTGGCGACGTCGTGGCGTCAGGAAAGCCCCACGCGCTGGGTTTTCAACCTGCGACCGGGTGTGGTGTTTTCCGACGGCAAGCCTTTCACGTCCGCGCACGTGGTTGAGAACATCAAACTACTGAAAAACGGCGATGGGCCGCAGCAAGTGCTGGCCCGTTTGCTGGATATGATCGCTGACGCCAAAGCCATTGATGCACAAACGGTGCAGATCGACACGCTGACGCCCGATGCCATTCTGCCGCGGGAATTATCCGCACTTTATATGGTCGACCCGGACCTGTGGCGCCAACTGGGTCCCGAGGGTTTCAGTAAAACCCCCATCGCCACAGGGCCGTTCAAACTGAAACGCTGGGCCCCTGAGAAGATCGAGTTTGACGCCAACCCGTTGTCATGGCGCGCGCCAAAAGTAAAAGCGCTGGAATTGCGCAACGTGGCGGAAAGCACAGCGCGGCTGCAAGCATTGATCACAGGCCGCATCGATGTCGCGCTCGGCCTCGGACCCGATGAACGGGCAGTGATTGAAAGTGCGGGCGGGCGGTTGCACAAACGCAATCCCATCGACGTGATGACAATCGCGTTTGTGATCGGGCAAGGCCACCCTGCCGATGATGTGCGCGTGCGCCGCGCGCTAAACTATGCGGTCGATAAAGAAGCCATCAGCAACGTGATCCTGCAAGGCTATGGCCGGCCCGCAACCCAAGGCGCTGTGGAAGGCCTCTTGGGATACGACCCCAATTTGAAACCCTACCCGTACGACCCCGCCAAGGCCCGGGCCTTGCTGAAAGAAGCCGGATACGAAAAAGGGTTCACGCTGAACACCGAGGTCATCATTTCGGCCAATCCGGGTGATGCGCTGATTTATCAGTACATCGCCAGCAACCTGGCCGACGTAAACGTGAAAATGAACATCATCAGCATTCCAACCCCGCAGATGGCGCGCGTCATCAATCAGGGTGAGTGGAAAGGCGATTCCTTTAGCCAGATTTTTGGCGCATGGCCCGCGTTCGACCCCTTACGTACCATTCGGCTGCACTCGTGCCTGTGGCCAAAGCCATGGTTCTGCGACCAAGGCATTTCACAGACCCTGAAAACTGCGCAAAGTGCGCCAACCGTGGCAGAGCGCGCGCGGTTGACGACCGAGATTTTGCGCTTCTATCACGACCAAGCCACCACCCTGATGCTGCACGAAGTGCCTGTGACGGATGGTGTGGCCAAGCGCGTAAAGAACTACGCGCCGCAAAAGGGCAAGATTAACTACGAAACGATTGAACTGGCAGACTAAGGATCGGGGGCAACGCGATTCAGTTTCACGCCCCTGTTCGTGCCCTTGAACAGGCTGGCCAGAGTGTCTGGCATATTTTCAAGGCCGTGATCGATGTCTTCCACCGGATCAATGGCACCCGCCTCAAACCACGACCGCAGTTTATCTTCGGCCTCATGCCAACGCGGCACGTAATCAAAAATATAGAACCCTTCCATGCGCGAGCGATTGCGCAACAGGTTCTTATAATTCGCCGGCCCCACTTGCGGCCCTGTCGCATAGTCGGTCGAAATATAACCGCAGATCACCACACGCGCGCGGTTGGCAAGGTGATCGAGCGTGGTGTTGAGAATATCTCCGCCTACATTGTCGAAAAAGACATTCAAGCCTTTTGGGCAAAGCTCCGTCAGGCGTGCGTCCACATTCTCGGTTTTGTAGTTAATGGCCGCATCAAACTTCAGATCCCGCGTAATCCAATCGCATTTTGCAGCACTGCCGCAAATGCCGATGACCCGGCATCCCATCCGTTTCGCCACCTGCCCCGCCAAAGCGCCAACGCCACCCGCCGCTGCCGAGATCACCACCGTGTCCCCGGCTTTGGCTTGGCCCACATCCAAGAGCCCGAAATAAGCTGTCGCCCCAGCACCGCCCAACAACCCCAGATGCAGACTTAAGGGCCGCACTGGATTGGCAACCTTCGAGATGTTGAGGATGCTTAATGTTTCAGTCGTAGGCGTAATAACGGCGTAGTCCTGCCAGCCCAGTGAGGCCGTCATAATATCGCCGGGCTTAAATGCGGCATGGCGACTTTCCACCACCACACCAACGCCACGCCCACGCATCACCGCGCCCACCGGTAGTTTTTCGTGCATGCTGCGCGTGGTCGAAACATATCCGCGCTGGGCGGGCGATGTGCCCAGCACCAGTGTGCGCACCAGCACTTGGCCGTCTTTTGGTGTTTCAGTCGGCGCTGTCACAAAATCGAAGTTTTGCGGACTAATCACTTCATCGGGTTCGGGGCGGCGGCTTAAACGCCACTGACGATTCTGCATGTTGAGGCTGTTTCTGTGCTGGAGAAAGGCGCGCAGGCCATCCTATGTTAGGTGCGGCCTCATATGGAAGCCAAAGAGATCAATCAGGAGTTTGCCATGCCGACCGTGCTGATCACCGGGGCCAATCGCGGCTTAGGACTGGAACTGACCACGCAATACTGCGCCGACGGCTGGAATGTGATCGCCGCCTGCCGCAACCCGTCCGATGGGCCAGAGTTGCAAGTGCTGGATCAAAAATATCCAAGCCTCAATGTACATGCCCTGGATGTAGCAGACTTCGCAGCCATCGATAATCTGGCAGCAACATTAAAAGCCCGCCCGATTGATGTGCTGATCAACAATGCTGGGCTGTTCGGGCCGAAAGCCAAAGCCGAAGGCGACCCGCGTCAGGAATTCGGGCACATGGATTACGACATGTGGGCCCAGTTGTTCCGGGTGAACACTATGGCGCCGATGAAAATGGCCGAAGCCTTTGTAGGTCACGTTGCCGCCAGCACACAAAAGAGAATCGTCACCATCACGTCGTCGGTGGGTTCGATCACACGTGCCGACGGGCAAATTCACGCCTACCGCACCAGCAAGGCCGCTGCCAATATGCTGATGCACAACCTGTCGTTTGATTTGCAGGCGAAGGGCATCATCACCGCCGCGTTCTGCCCGGGCTGGATCAAAACGCGCATGGGCGGACCCGACGCGCCGCTGGAAGCGCCCGAAGCCATGACGCGCCTGCGCACCGTAATTGCTGATCTAACGCTGTCCACATCAGGGCGCTTCTGGCTTTACAACGGTGACCTGTTACCGTGGTAACGGCCAAGACTACCATCATGCAACGCCGCGCGCTTTTAAAAACAGGACTTGCCGCCGCGGCAACAGCACATATCTCAGGTGCGTTCGCAACCGATAGCAACGAGATCATCAAACTTTGGCCAGGCGAGGCGCCGGGCATGCCGTCACCTGCGCCAGTCTTGCAGATCACCGAGCGCAGCTCTGATACCGCGCGCTTCAACGACCGCATCGCCGTGAACGTCGCCGAACCGTTGATGACCGTCATCCGGCCCCGCAAGCCCGACGGCTCTGCCGTGCTGATCGCTCCCGGCGGCGGCTACCGCTGGGTTGTAATCGACAAAGAAGGTTTGGAAACGGCCAGCCGCATGGCTGACGCCGGCATCACCGTGTTTGTACTGCGCTATCGCTCGCCCGGTGATGGTTGGCGCGCCGGGCCCGACACCCCGCTTCAAGACGCGCAGCGTGCAATCCGCACGATCCGCGCCAAGGCTTCTGACTACGCACTCAAACCCGACCGCGTTGGCGTGTTAGGGTTTTCGGCGGGCGGGCATGTGGCCGCATCGCTGGCGACACGCTTTAACGCGACAGTCTATCCCTTTACCGATGCCACCGACCATCAAAGTGCACGACCTGACTTTGTGGGCCTGATGTATCCGGTCATCACGATGGCACAGCCGGGCGCGCACCCTGGCTCACGCGAACGCCTGTTAGGCGCCACCCCCTCGGCAGCGTTGGTTGATGCTTATTCGTGCGAGACATTGGTCAGCGCCGACACACCGCCCACATTTATTGCCGCCTCAGCCGATGACGACGTCGTGCCGACACAAGCCAATAGCGTGGCGATGTACAAAGCTTTGCTGGCTGCGAAAGTTCCCGCTGAACTGCACATCTTCGAGGAAGGCGGCCATGGCTATGGTTTGCGCCTGGCCAAGGGCAAGCCCGCCGCCGCATGGCCGGATTTGTTTCTGCACTGGGGCTATCGCCACAACTGGTTTCAAGATGCGGCCGCCGCGCCGTAAGAAAGTTCTGCATCCTGTTCCGGCCTGTGAGCGGACCCACAATCAATCTCAGCGCAGGTTCCAAAAATCTGCTCACCTCAGAACGTCAACCGATGGGGTGCACGATGAAATGGTTGGGGGGTCTTGCGGTGATGGTGCTGATCGGGGTCGGCACTTTTTACGTCCAGAACCGCGTCTACATTGAACGCTACCAAGCTGTTGCAGCGTCTGGTGGCGCAGGTGACGTGGATGTTTATGCGCCAACCGAGCCTGTGCCCGGCGTGCACGACGACCTCATTCAAGTTGTTGATGAAACACAACGCACCGTTCCCGCCGAAGCCTTAAGCCAAGCCCGCGACTATGCCGCCAAGAACGCGTCAACCAGCTTACTGATCTGGCATAAGGGCAAATTGCAGTCCGCCGACTATTGGAACGATGTCAGCGCCGATACGCCCGTGAACTCACGTAGCCTCCATAAAATGCTGGGCGGCTTGGTGATCGCCACCGCCATCCAGCAGGGTTATATCAAATCTCTGGACGACTCTGTCGCGACGTATATTCCGGCCTGGCAGAACACCCCCAAAGCCCGCATGACCATTCGCAACGTGTTGCAGATGTCGAGCGGCCTGATGTGGTTTCGCGGCGGCGGCTTTTACAGCGTCCAATCGCGCCGCTACATCGATCCCGAATGGGAACGCATATTGCGCGACGACGTACCGCTGCAGTTCGAACCCGGCACCGCATACGACTACAGCGACATGACGGCAGACCTGATGCCGCACATCATTCAAGGCGCCACCGGGAAGCGGTATGCCGCGTATTTAAGCGAAGCGATTCTGAAACCACTCGGCGCCGCGGGTGGCGAAATCTGGGTGAACCGCGAGGGTGGCATGCCGCACGGCGGTTGCTGCCTGATGCTGCCGCCGGAAACATGGTTGCGGATCGGACTGCTGGCGCTACACCGTGGCAAAGCGGGCGACCAGCAACTGTTGCCGCCGTGGTGGATGGATGAGATGCTGAAACCATCGCCGCAAAATCCGCACTTCGGTTTGATGGTGTGGTTGGGCCAGCCCTATACACAGCGCCGTTTGTTTCACCGCCCAGACTCGCCCAGCAACGCAAGGCCTCGCCCCGGGGCTTATCATTCCGAGCCCTATTTGGCTGATGATCTCTATTTGTTCGACGGCATGAACGGCCAGATCGTCTACATCGTGCCGTCGCAAGAGCTTGTAATTGTGCGCACGGGCCTGCGCCCGCCGGCGAACCAACCCGAATGGGACAATACGGCGCTGCCCAATATGATCCTGCGATCCTTAGGTGTGGGCGGCCCAAAAACAGAGCCCCACAAATTAAAAGACACGCCCGCGCAAGCCGCACTAACAAGCGAGGATGAACTGCGATTTTGGAAACGCTGGCTGACGATCAAAGATCAAACACCGCGCAGTTTCCCGGCATGGATCGATACGCCCGAAGTGGTGAAAGGCGGGAGCGGCGGCCCCATACCCACCGCCGTTCCTGGAACGGAAAACATCACAGCCGATGCGCTAGAGAATGCAGCAGCCTATGCCGAGCAAATGAAGTCGCTGTCGCTGATCGTATGGCGCGATGGCAAAATTCAGCTTGAGAAATACTGGGATGGCTTTGGGCCCAATGACCGTTCGGAAACGTATTCCATGGCGAAGTCCGTCGTGGGGCTGGCGGTAGGTCTGGCTGTCGACAGCGGCGCCATCAGGTCTATCGACGAGTCCGCCTCAAACTACCTGCCGGAATGGCGGGGTACGGCGAAAGAAACCATCACCATCCGTCAGCTGCTAAACATGACCAGCGCCGTACATCACGAACGCTTTAACTACGCACTTAATCAAAGCCCATGGGCATTGGGGCTGCGTACGTTTTTAGGCGGCGACATTGCCAGCGCGGTGTTGAGCAGCAGCATCGATGGCATTCCGGGTGCTGCCTTCAACTACAACAGCGCCAACACGCAAATTCTACTGACTCTGGTCGAGCGCGCGACAGGCCAGCGCTATGCCTCTTTGATCTCGGAGAAACTGTGGCAACCCATAGGTGCTAAAGATGCGAGTGTGTGGCTGGATCGGCCCAACGGCACGGCGCGCGCATACTCATACTTCCAGGCCCGTCCGCAAGACTGGCTCCGCATCGGCATCATGATGGCGAACAACGGCATGTACGACGGCCAGCAAGTCATTTCATCAGCATGGCTTGCACAAATGGCCACCCCTTCGGAGCGCAACCCGAATTACGGCTTGCAACTCTGGTTGGGCTCACCCGTCAGCGGCACACGCACCTATAACGCCAACACACTGGCCGGCGCTAAACACTCAGAGCCCTACCTAGCCGACGACGTGCGCTTCTTCGATGGTGGCGGCGGCCACCGCGTCTACATTGTACCGTCGCAGCACCTGGTGATTGTCCGTACAGGCTCTGAAAATCGCCCGGACTGGGACGACGCCGCATTGCCCAACGCCATCTTGCGTGGGGTGAAATAATTCTCGGTTTTTAGGAAAATGGTGCGCGGTACAGGGATCGAACCTGTGACCCCTACCATGTCAAGGTAGTGCTCTACCGCTGAGCTAACCGCGCCCATCATAAAGTGCCCGTCTGCGGTGGTACGGGCGGCAAGAGGCGGTTGTTTATACAGTTGGGCGGGGCTTGGCAAGGGTGGGCCTTTCGGCAGGCGGACTGGCTGAAAACCGGCAGATTTCCTGAAATTTACCGAGGTTGCGGGGCAAGGCTAAGGCGTTAGAATTGCCCCATCGCGGTCGTTTTGGCGGTCGCTGGCGAGAAATTGGAGCGTTCAGCGGCGCCATGCCCATCCCTGGTCCGGATCACGAGTTTGAAGCTGCCTTGGGTAGGGCCATTGAGTTGGTGGATGCCCCCGACCTGCGGCTGCCTGTGGTTTTCGCATCCCCGCATTCGGGATGCAGCTATCCGGCCAGCTTTATTGCCTCATCGCCCCTGGACTTAAGCGCGCTGCGCAAATCGGAAGACTGCTATGTCGATGAATTGTTCGCCGATGTGACGGAGTTGGGCGCCCCCATGGTGCGTGCGTTGCTGCCGCGTGCGTATCTGGATGTAAACCGCGAACCCTATGAGTTGGACCCTGATATGTTCGACGGCCCCTTGCCGCCGTTTGTGAACAGTTCGTCCGCACGGGTGGCGGCCGGCTTGGGAACAGTGGCGCGTATTGTGGCAACACGGCGCGAGATCTATCGTCACAAATTGACCTTTGCCGATGTGGAACACCGGTTGGCCGAATTCTATCGGCCATATCACCGCGCACTACGCATGATGATCAACCGCGCGCGCGACAAGTTTGGATTTTGCGTGCTGGTGGATTGTCACTCGATGCCGTCATCGGGCCTGCCGCTGGATGCCGACAGTTCGCCGCAACGTGTTGACGTGGTGCTGGGAGATCGCAGCGGGCTATCGTGTCATCCGTTGATCACCGACGTGATTGATGAGTCGCTGCGCAGCATGGGCTACCGTGTCCTGCGTAACAATCCATACGCCGGCGGATTCACCACACAGCATTACGGCGACCCGGCCAACGGCGTGCACACGGTGCAGATCGAGATCAATCGCGCGCTATACATGGATGAAGCAACACTGCAACGCCGCGCAGGCTTTGCGAAATTGCGCGCAGATTTACGCATGGGCGCTCAAGCCCTGGCCGATGCTGCACTGGAAGCGGCACGTGCATTGCGCTACCAGCGCCTGAGCGCTGAATAACGGGACATATTGGCTTGCGTTGAGAGCCTTCACACGCGCGGACGGGCAATACAATTTTCAGGCGATTTCAGTTGTGCATCCTTCACCCTGTAGTGTAGTTTCCGCCGGCACATTGCATTGAATGCGCGGTGTGCTGTTGGGTTTGCCGTTAAATAAGCCTATGTAAACTCATGATTCTAGGCGGAACTGAAATAGGCCAATGATCGAAATCGAGACGATCACACTTTATCGGGAGAAATCGACGGTTCACCGCTTTTCGGCGGGCGGCAACCCGCAAGCTGACGAGCCGATCCTCGAAATTCGCAGTAATCGCGTCACCATTCCCATCAAAACTCGCGTTGAAAACGTTATGGTGATTGTGCGTGGCCAGAACGTGCCCAGCACACTGCGCATGACATCGCTTGTGATTGACGAAATTCGCCGCGACGAAGGCATTTTGCACGATGCGGCATCGCACGACTGGGAAACCTTCTGGGTGCGTAAAATCTCGAATTATGAGTCCGACTACAACCCCGACAACTGGGTTTCAATTCACATCGGCGGTGAGACGGTATACGCCACGCGCGAGGGCAAACAGACTGTCGACGTGGTTGAAGCCATTGCGCAAGGCGGCGAGATCACCGAAGAGGTGATTGCGAAAACCGCCGTGCAAGTGCTTGGAAGCGGGATCGACCTGAACGATCTGAACATCGAGCACGATTCACAGAACGCTTTTGTGTTCCAGCCCTTCTCGTCGTACCACCGTGCCGCGATTTTGCAGCGCCGCGACCGCAAGGCCGGCTCGTTTGCGATTTCGGTGTATCACCCGACACCGCAAAAGCCGGTGCGCTTAAGCCACTTTATCAGCTTCTGCGCCGACCTGATGGAAGCCTTAACGCTGAAATCGTTCTTGGCGCGTGTCCAAGAATTAATTGCGACCAACAAGATTTCCAGTTCGGATATCAGCCCGTCGCAGGTGCAAGCCACGCGCAACCGCCGGCGTGACTTGGTGGAATCCATCGAGAATTTTGAACGCGCCAACAAACTCGTCTACCGGCCCGAGCGGCCGAACATCGTCTAGACGGTTCTTGCGCTTTAGCTACCCAGCAAATCGTGGGCGAGGATCCGCAACAATAAAATCACGACCGCCGCCGCTTGCGTCGCGACCCGCGCGCGCATCAACTTATTGGCGTACTTACGGTTAAACTCGCCGCCAATGGCCAGCCCGACGACGCCGGTCAGCAGCACGGCGACCACGCCGAAAAGCGCCAGCGCCAATAGCACGTTGAGAATCACAATGATCATGGGGCAACCTGAAGCATTAAGGCCCTCTGCATACGCCTCCGCCCCGCGCCCGGGCAAGCCAGAACCGCACCCCCCAGTGCCAATATCTCGAACAAAGTGACCAACAACCATATGGCAGCATGGATCATGACCTGATCTGTGCCGGCAGCTCACTTGACTTGCACCTACGACGACAAAACAATAGCTACGGTTGAGTAGGATTGGGTGACGCCAAAATGGGACATGTCCTTGTTGTCGAAGACAACGCTCTGGTGCGTGAATCATTTGTCGAACTTTTGGGGCAGCGCGGCTATCAGGTTATCGAAGCGCCGAATGGCGAAGATGCCCTGATTATGCTGCGGCGGCGGCCCTGTGAACTCGCCATCGTCGACATCATGATGCCAACCATGGGCGGGCTTGAGTTCCGGCAAGAGCTGATGAACGTAGCACCCGGCACCAAGGTCGTGTTTGTCACCGGCCAGCCCGACAAGTTTGAAAGCCTGGTGGAAGACGACCCGGATTTTCATGACGGACACTTGAACGTGCTGTACAAGCCCGTGCATCCGGTAAAGCTTCTGGCCGAAGTCGAACGCCTGATCGGCGCACCTTAATCCTCGAACTTAGACGCTGAAACTCTCGCCGCAACCGCAGCGGCCCTTCTCGTTCGGGTTCGAGAACACGAAGCCGCTTTCCATTTTGTCTTCTTTGTAGTCAAGCTCGCTGCCCAGCAGATACATCACCGCTGTCGGGTCGATGAACAGCTTCACGCCGTGCTGTTCCACCACGTCCTCGAACTTGCGCGGCGCGTCGGCATATTCCACGACATACGACAGGCCTGAGCAACCGCGTGTCTTGACGCCCACACGCAAGCCCTGCACCGGCTTTTCCGACTTCGCCACCAGTTCGCGCACGCGATCAGCCGCGCGCGTGGTCAGTGTGATCGGCGCGGGACGAGGCGCTCGGGCCGGCTTGGTTGTGGGTTGTACGGCTTCGGTCATGGTCAGTCCTATATATGTGCGGCCTAGAACATATCCAGGGCCACACGGGCCACTTCGGACATGTTGGCTTGCGTCCACGGTGGATCCCACGTGATCGTCACGGCCACTTCACCAATGCCGTGCACGGCGGCCACTTTGTCGGCCACCTCTTGCGGCAGCGTACCCGCCACAGGGCACGCGGGCGCGGTTAGTGTCATCAACACGTCGGCATTGCCGTCGTCTTTGATCTTCAAATCGTAGATCAGGCCGAGGTCATAAATGTTCACCGGAATTTCCGGATCGAACACGGTGCGCAAGGCTTCCACCACAGAATCTTCATTCGCCACGGGCGTGCCCGGTACCAACGGATTACCAGAGGTAATCTTATCGCCTTCTTTGGGCGGTTCGCCGTCACCGGCCGGCATTTCATACGGGGGCATCATGTCGTTCACACCCTAATTCCCTTCACTCACACCTTCGGTTGTCGCGTCGTTGCGGCCCGCCAGGCACGACATCATGGCGTGCCAGGGCAAGGTCGCGCATTTTACGCGCACCGGAAATTGTTTCACGCCGCTTAAGCTGGCGAGCTTCTCGATTTGCTCAGATAACGCGGACGGCACCATAGCTTGCGCGGCGGCCACATCGACTTCGCCTTTGCACAGCTTCTGCACCGCAACGAATAATTTCTGCGCTGTCTCGGTTGAAACGCCTTTCAACGCTTCGGTCATCAACGAGGCCGAAGCGATTGAAATGGCGCAGCCCTTCCCTTCCGCAGCAATGTCCTCAATCACTTGACCCGCCGAGAGCCGCGCCGTCACGGTAATGCGGTCGCCGCACAAAGGGTTATTGCCCTTCACGTTGCAGGTGTGATGCTCAACGATCCGCGCATTCCGCGGGTTGCGGCCGTGATCCAGGATGATTTCCTGATACAGCGATTTCAGATCATCATTTTTTACATCATCAGGCGCGGTCATAGCAGCACCGCCCGCGCTTTGTGCAACGCCGCCACCAGCGCATCGACTTCCGCGCGAGTGTTGTAAATACCGAACGAGGCGCGCGCCGTAGCCGTCACGCCCAGTGCTTCCATCAAGGGCTGCGCGCAATGATGGCCCGCGCGCACGGCAACACCCGAACGATCCAGCACGGTCGCGAGATCGTGCGGATGCGCGCCATCCATAGTGAAGGATTGCACCGACGCTTTGTTCTGCGCCGTACCGACAAGCTTTAAGCCCGGAACCGTCGGCAACTGCTGCATAGCGTAATGCAAAAGATCGTGTTCATGCGCTATCGCACCCACACGATCAATACGGTTGAGGTAATCAATGGCGGCCCCGAGCCCAAGCGCCGGAACAATGGGCGGCGTGCCGGCCTCAAACTTCGCCGGGGCTTCGGCCCAGGTACTTTGCTTGAAGGTGACGGTGGAAATCATTTCTCCGCCGCCTTGGTACGGCGGCATGGCATCTAACAGTTCTGCCCTCGCCCACAGCACACCGATACCATTAGGCCCATAAAGCTTGTGGCCCGAGAAGGCGTAGAAGTCGCAACCCAGCGCCTGCACATCGACTTTCTCATGCACGATGCCTTGGCAGCCATCCACCAGCACCTTGGCGCCGACCTTGTGCGCCATCTCGACAATGGCTTCGATAGGCAGGATCGTGCCCAGCACATTCGACACATGCGCCACGGCAACGATCTTGGTTTTAGGGCCAATGGTGCGTGCAAACGCATCAACACTGACGCTGCCATCAGCATTGATCGGCACAACTTTGATTTCGGCGCCCGTCTGATCGCGGATGAGTTGCCACGGCACGATGTTGGAGTGATGCTCCAAGGCGGTCAGCATAATCTCATCGCCGGGCTTTAAGGCCAAGCGGCCATAACTCGCAGCCACAAGGTTGATGGCGTCGGTCGCACCCTTGGTAAACACAATCTCGTTCACGGAAGACGCATTGATGAACGTGCGCACTTTCTCGCGGGCGGCTTCGTAGTTCGTGGTTGCGGTTTCGCTTAAGTAATAAGCGCCGCGGTGCACGTTGGCGTATTCGTTCTCGAAGGCGAACGACATGGCATCAATGACAGCGCGCGGCTTTTGGGCCGACGCCGCGCTATCTAAAAATACCAAAGGTTTGTTATGCACCAGACGCGACAGGATGGGGAAATCCTTGCGGATTTCGTTCACATCGAATTTTGCGGGTGCGACAGATGTAACAGCGTTCATGCGGCACCCTTCGCGCTCTGGCGTTTGAGACTATGCCGCTTAAGCCAGCCCTGAACCATGTCGCTGAAAGCCACACGCACTGTTTCCGTGCTGATGCTGCTGACCGCATCTTCCAAGAAACCAACGACGAGAAGTGA
>JAEUKL010000069.1 GCA_016793005.1 Rhodospirillaceae bacterium
TTGCGCACCTCACGTTCAATGGAGAGGAGAACGACTACAAAAAGTCCGCCGCAGAAAAATTTGAACGCTAGACATCACTCCACTGCCCCGCCATGTACCGCCACGTCACTTGGTTTTCGTCATCCATGGCGTAGAGAAACAGCCACTGATGATCGAACAGCGCCTTAACCTCAGGATGTTTGGCAAGGACGTTCGTGATGGCGTCACGCGGGGCTTCAATACACACGGCGAGCCTGAGCGGCTCGTGAATGTAGCGCGCCCCATCATGAACCGACTGCCAGGGTAGCCCAACCCTTAGCGCATCGCCGTTCCCTTCAAGAACACCAAGGCCGCCAACCACGTTATGCAACAATTTGTTGCCCGCGCCAAAAAGCTCTGGCGCGACGGTGGAGCCATAATATTGCAAGCTGATCCAACTTGCGACTACGACGGGTGCCGTCAAGATCAATTCGAGGATGCTGAACTGACTGTCTTTGCGCCAATCGTAATCGTGCAGGAAAGCGCGCCCATCGAGCGGCTTGCCCGCTGTGCGCTTGCGTGGTGCTGCAATAAAAGCCTTGCACCCGGCCAAGCCCCACTCGGGGCGCGTCTCGGCCCAGTTGCGGCTGCGCTGGCTGATTTGGCGCCCTGTTTTCGCGTTGGGCAGGCGTAGGGCCCGTTCGGCACGCGCCAGTTCACCTGCGGCTGCAAGCCAGGCTTTAGCCTGCGTGAAATCTGACGCGTGAGTCGATGGGGCGTGGTCGTCGAGATAGAGCGTGACGTGATCGGTGGTGGTGTCGTGAAGCGCACCGACAAAAAGTGTATCTTGCGGAATGTTGATGCCCATCGCGACCAGATCGTGGCGAACGTCGGCGTCATTCAGAAGTGCAGCTAGCAATCTGGCATTGACCTCGCCGCTGTATCCGCCACAGGCCCCGCAATGTAACGCGCTGGCGTGCGGGTTGTTGACCACGTTGGCGCCGTGGCCGGCCAACAGCACAAGGCGTGCAAACCCTTCTGTGAAGGACATCGCGCGCAAAATGGTTGCGGCCGTTTTTGTGCGCGCGTCGCGGTCTAAAGAGTGCGTAAAACGCGGGGCGGGGTCGTTGGCTGGTTGGGCCTTTTTCAGTGCTAACCCGTCAAGCACCAGCTTCGGGACATAAATCGGGCTCGCGGCTTCAACAAAGGCAAACGAAGAGACGGCCGCTAACTTGAACCGACCCCAGGCCCTTTTGGCCCGGCGTTTAAAGCGTGTGGCCTGGTCGGCATGTGGTGCGTCTGTGCTTGCCGTACAGGTAAATTGCGTGGGGTTGAGAAGAACAGGGAGCCGCAATTCATCGGTATCCGAAGCAAAGCGTTTATGGCTGATGGTCAGGCCGAAGAAGCCGGCGAACCCGATGGTCTGAATGTCAGAACCGAGTGATTCAAGCGCCCGGCGGAAAATCTCGGAGCGCACATCGATGCAGAATGCGGCCTGCAATTGCGCACGTTTGCGCCGCGCGGCAGTAACGGGTTTTGAAACTGTTTGCACAAGGTCGCGTTGTGCCGCGTGATCATATGCGTTTTGGAGAATGTTATTCACAATCTGATCTGGCGTGACGTGTACAGGTGCAGCGTGCGCTTCCAGTACGCTTGTCCACCTCTCAGCCAGTGCAACAGCATATCTGTCCCAAAGGGCCGCTTCCCACACGATCCGCACCCCCAGCAGATCGCGGA
>JAEUKL010000089.1 GCA_016793005.1 Rhodospirillaceae bacterium
CAGGTTACGGGCTTTGAAGAAGGCCAACGCGTCATCGATGGCGCTGTTGACTTTCAAACCCGAGGCCAAGCGCTCTTGCGTACGGCCGATCAGTCCGGTCGTGCGTTGCAGCGACAGCAGGTTCGTGCGTGTCGCGGATGAAAGTGTAATGTCACTCATTTTTGCTACCCCTATTCTAGGCCGAGGGACGAAGTTTGAACGGACTAACCGGCGTCGAGACTCGGCCATATGTTTTCAGCGGCCTGTCGCTCAGCGCGGCATACAACGGATGCCTTTTAAGGCTGGGGTTGCAAACAAATGGTTAACGGCGCCGAAAATAATTGCGGCGGGCGTGATTGATTAAAAATGTATGAACAAGAAAATGCGCAAGGTTACCCTGCGTCCAAAGAAAACCTGCGCCCAAAGAAAAACGGCGGCCCCGAGAGGCCGCCGTGTCCATATTGAGCTGCACTTTTTTATCTTAGAGCGGGTCGTCCTAGAATAAGCGTAACACTGATTGCTCAGACTGCTGCGCAATCGACAGCGAGATCGTCCCTAGCTGCTGACGGGTCTGCAGGGACAACAGGTTGGCGGATTCTTCGTTCAAGTCGGCGTTGATCAGCTCGGATGCACCGCCCTGCAGCGTGCTGATCAGATTCTCGGTGAATTGACGGCGAATTTCGAGCAGTGACGAATTCGTGCCCAGTGACTGCGACACCTGGCGCACCGTCACCATGGCCGAGTCGAGTGCCCGGATGGCAGAGTTGATGGCCACAAGCGCTGCTGTTCCGGTTTGCCCCCAAACACTGGTGCCGCCCGGGGTCCCCGTCGCCACGGCCGAACGCGCCAGGATCGACTGGTAATCGGTAGGGCTAACGCCGCTGACAACCATCTGATTGACTGCGGAGGCCGCGGTACGTTCGTTAAACTTAACGGTCAACTGGTCGGAGCCAGGTGTGAACGCCGCCGTCGTGTTCTTCAACAAAGCCACGCCATTGAACTTGGCGTCTTCGGCGATGTTGTCGACCTGACTACGCAGTTCGTTGAACTGGCTGGCCAGTTTGGCGCGCGTCAGACTTTCCGGCGAAGCAACGGCCGAGGCGGCCAAGGCTTTCATCTGCTTCAAGGTCGCTTCGATCGTTTCCAGACCTTGGACAGCCGCACGAATCGTGCTGATGCCGTTGGCGATTTGGTTTTTGATCGTCGAAAGGTCGCCGGCGCGCGCGTTCAAGTTACGCGCTTTAAAGAAGGCCAACGCATCGTCGATGGCGCTGTTGACCTTCAAGCCCGTCGCCAGACGCTCCTGCGTCCGGCCAATAAGGCTCGATGTCCGCTGCAGCGACAGCAGATTTCTGCGTGTAGAACCCGAGAGTGCTGGTACGTCACCCATATCAATCCCCCATCATCGCATCCGCGGCGGAGGTGACTTCGCACAATATTATTGGTTGAAGAACTGGCTGTTCTTCTGTGTCGAAGCCGCCTGCGCGCCAAGGCTTTCAGGGCTTTGGCAGATGCATGTGCACTGCTCTGCGGACGATTAAGAAATGGAAGCGGCGGACCGGTGTGGCCCGCCGCTTCGGCTTTCTTAAAATCCGAGAGGCGGTGGCAATTAGAACAAGCGGAGGACCGACTGTTCCGACTGCTGCGCGATCGAGAGCGAGATCGTGCCCAACTGCTGGCGGGTTTGCAGCGAGAGCAGGTTGGCCGATTCTTCGTTCAGGTCGGCGTTGACCAGCTCGGATGCACCACCCTTCAGGGTGTTGATGAGGTTTTCCGTGAACTGACGACGGATTTCCAACAGCGAAGAGTTGGTACCGAAGGTCTGCGCGGATTGGCGGACGGTGACCAGCGCCGAGTCGATGGCGCGGATCGCCGAGTTGATGGCGGTGATCGCCGCCGTACCCGTTTGGCCCCACACGTTGGTGGCGCCAGCCGTGCCGGTGGCAACGGCAGAACGAGCCGTGATGGATTGGAAGTCAGTGGTGTTCAAGCCGCTGACGACCAATTGGTTCACGGCGCTGGCAGCGGTACGCTCGTTGAACTTTACGGTCAGTTGGTCGGCACCCGACTGGAAAGCCGAAGTGGTGTTCTTCAACAGGTTGACGCCGTCATATGACGAGTCTTCTGCGATGTTATCAACCTGGCTGCGCAGTTCGTTGAACTGGCTGGCCAGTTTGGCGCGCGTCAAGCTTTCCGGCGAAGCCACGGCAGATGACGCCAAGGCTTTCATCTGCTTCAAGGTCGATTCGATCGTTTCCAGACCTTGGATAGCAGCTTTAATCACCGCGATACCGCCACCGATGGCATCCTTAATAGAGGCCAAGTCGCCGGCACGGGCGTTCAAGTTACGGGCTTTGAAGAATGCGAGCGCGTCGTCGATAGCGCTGTTGACTTTAAGGCCTGAGGCCAAACGTTCTTGCGTACGACCGATCAGGCCGGAAGTACGTTGCAGCGACAGCAGGTTGGTGCGTGTCGCATTGGAAAGGGTGATATCACTCATTTTAGGCAGCTCCTTTTCTAGGACGATGTCATGACATTTCTGTCGCGCAAGAAAACCTCCGACTTCTGTCGAAAAGCTTTCCTGAGGTGGGACAACTTATAGCTGCCGACACGGCCGTTGTCAAAGGGGACCGCCACAATTTAAAGGTTAACGCGGCCCCGCTTTTCAATGGTTAATCTGTTATTTATCAATGGGTTAACAATTTTAACCATAAAGTGCGATCACGACTCACCACGGCGCCGCCGGGCACTTTGGGAATAAAAAGCAGTTTCGAATCCAAATGAGGCCACCGTGCCCACTGAGGCCGCATCGTGATTGAGGGCTACATCGCCATTGCGCTGGATGACGCGCGGTACCTGGACCTCGCCGCGAACATGGCCTTGTCCGTGCGCCGTTTGGACACACGGCCCGTCAGTGTTGTGGTCAACAATGCAGTTCCCGTGCCGCCTGCCTATACGAAGATCTTCGACCAGATCATCGTTGCGCCCGATGATCCGAGTATTCGCGGGGCAATGAACAAGGCGCGGCTGCTTGAACTGACGCCGTATGACAGAACGATGTACGTGGATGCAGATTGCCTTCTGTTCAATCCGCGCATCGAGTTCTTCTGGAAGAAATTTGCAGGCCAGCCGTTCGCCGTGGAAGGCCACCGCCAAAGCACAGGCGCTGCGTTTG
>JAEUKL010000095.1 GCA_016793005.1 Rhodospirillaceae bacterium
GTATGCACCTTTAGCAAAGGTGTGCCTTCAGCCACTCGGCCACCCCTCCGGGGGTTGTTCGGCGAGGGCGCAACATGGCTATGGGGCTCGCCCTTGTCAACCCGCGACAAATCCTTGTGTTTCCTGGGCTTTCGCCGTTAAAAAGCCTCGTTTTCGGGGTGTAACGCCTTACGATCACCGCCGCCCCCTGAATCGGGCCCTCCAACCCCTGTCGCCGATCCCGAGAGAGTTGAGCTGATGCCGCTGACCCCACCATTTTACTTCCGTCTGCCCTACCCCATTGCCGCGCTTGTTTTGGCCGCTCCATTGCTCATCAGCCCAGCCACCGCCGAAGATGCCAGCGTGCCCAACAAAACGTGGGTGTCTGAAATCACGTTCGGGGGGTCCATCGCCACCGGCAACACCGAGCGCACCTCGCTGGACATGGAAGCCTATGCCAAGTACCGGTCGGGCCGCGTGCTGGATGAATACAAACTGTCGGCGGAAGTCGCGCGCGAAGCCGGCACGACCACGGCCGAACGTATCAAGGGTGGGTACCAGACCAACGTTGATATTCAGGATGGCTTGTTCGCGCTGGCTTTTGCGAACGGTGAAGACGACCGATTCTCAGGCTTCAAATACGAGCTGGAAAGCGGCATCGGTGTCGGTTACCGCGTCATCAATACGTCAACCATGCGCTTGTCGTTCGAAGGCGGCCCCGGTTATCGCTACAGCAAGGCCACGCCGCCGCTGCGAACCGAGCGCGAAATCTTCGCGCGCGGCACCGCCGATTTTGAATACAAAATCTCGGACAACGCCACGCTGAACAACGAAGCGACAATCAGCTGGGACGATCAACGTACCAAGGTTGAAAATACGCTGTCCGTCAGCAGCAAGATCATCGGGGCGCTGTCGGGCCGCACGTCGCTCAACGTGCGCTACAACAGTAATCCGCCGGCCGCGAACCTGGATAAAACAGATACCATCACCAAGATTGCTCTGGTGTACCGGTTCTAAGACCGCATGATCCGGAAAAGTGGAAGCCGGTTTTCCGACAAGATCATGCGGCAAGATTAAGTCGGCAGTACGGGTACCTTCAGCCCGCGCTGCACAGCGGGGCGTGCGCCGACTTTCTCGTGCCACGCCTTCACATGCGGCCAGGCGTTCAGGCCGTCGAAATTGCGCGCCGCAGACACCATCCAGCCGTGGCAGGCGATATCCGCAATCGTGTAATCGGGCCCGGCCAGATAGGCGTTGGCCGCCAGTTGTGTTTCCATCACGCCAATGATGCGCTTGCTCTCGGTTTCGTAGCGTTCAATGGCATAGGGCACGTTCACCTTGGCCATGCGCGCAAAGTGACCGTACTGGCCGAACATGGGCCCCACGCTCGCCATCTGGAAGAACACCCATTGCATGACGTTCGTGAATCTGCGCGGATCGGAGGGCAGTAAATTACTTTTGGTTTTCTGCGCCAGATACACCAGGATGGCAGCAGACTCAAACACGCTGATGGGTTTGCCGTCGGGGCCGTCGCTGTCCACAATCGCCGGGATTTTGTTGTTGGGGCTGATTTTCAAGAATTCAGGCTTGAACTGCTCGTCCTTGCCGATGTGCACGATGTGCGTGTTGTAAGGCAGCCCCAGTTCTTCCAGCATGATCGAAGCTTTCCAGCCGTTCGGCGTGGGAAACGTGTAAAGGTCGATCATGGGAACTCCCAATTAAGGTTTCGGGCAAGCACTCAGCGCGGCATCGGGCACAGTGTGCAGCACATACTGGCCCGCATGACTTTCAGCGGTAAAGATCGCACCGTCAGGGCCAAAGCCCTCAGGTCGCGCCAGATCCGACAGGTCGGCCCAGAAGGTGAAGAATACTTCGTCGTTCACCACTTCTCCGTCCTTCAGCAGCACAACAAGCTGATAACGGTCATCGGCGGCCAGTTGCGATTGCCGGCCCTCGCGGTCTGGCCAGACCGCTTTGCCCAGCACCGGATGCTCAGACAGTTTGTTGCCCTGGTCATGGGTGACGAACACAACATGGTCCCAAGGCTGGTGTGCGATGTTGGCCAGACAGATCAGCGGATTGTCTGCCTGCCCGCGTGGGCTAGCTTCGCGCGTATCCTCGGGAAGCGCAGCCTGCGGGTCAGCCGCCGCACGCAGGGCAATCTCGGCCCCGAAGGCCCGCAGCCACGACGGCGGCACAGCCTCCATATACAGATACCCACCAATCGCCATGCCGGCGATGATGAACAGAATCACGCCCTTCCCGCTGCGCCACACGGGCGCAGAGGTTTGAGGTGATGCTGTTGCTGCTTCGGTCACGGGTGCTTACTGCGCCAGTTTCTTTTTCAGCAGTTCCTGGCACATGGCCGGGTTGGCTTTGCCTTGGGTGGCTTTCATCACCTGTCCCACGAACCAGCCGATCAGGGCTTCCTTGCCCGCTTTGATCTGCGCGACTTTATCCTGGTTGGCCGCCAGCAAATCATCGATGGCCTTTTCAATGGGGCCTGTGTCGGTGATCTGCTTCATGCCCCGTTCTTCAACGATCTTGTCGGGGTCGCCGCCGGTCTCCAGCATGATCTCGAACACATCCTTGGCCAGACGGCCCGAGATGGTGTTGTTCTTGATCAGCGCAATCAACTTCGACAGGTTGTCGGCGCTGATGGGGCTTTGATCGATGGTCAGGTTCTTGGCGTTCAGCACGGCGAACAGGTTGTTCGACACCCAGTTGTTGGCCAGCTTGCCGTCACCGGATTGCTTCGCGACTTTTTCAAAAAAGTCTGCGTTCTCTTTTTCAGCGACCAGCACGCCGGCGTCATAGGGCGACAAACCGTAATCTTTGATGAAACGCTCTTTCTTGTCGTCCGGCAGTTCCGGCAATTTGACCCGAATGGCATCGACAAATGCCGCATCGAATTCCAGCGGCAGCAAATCGGGATCCGGAAAATAGCGGTAGTCGTGCGCGAATTCCTTCGAACGCATGGTGCGCGTTTCGCCCTTGGCCTGATCGTACAGACGCGTTTCCTGATCGATCTTGCCGCCGTTTTCGTAGACGTCGATATGGCGCTTGGCTTCGTATTCAATCGCCTGCATCACGAAGCGCACCGAGTTCACGTTCTTGATTTCGCAGCGCGTGCGCAATTCCGTCGAGCCCACCGGGCGCACAGAGACGTTGGCATCGCACCGCATGTTGCCTTCTTCCATGTTCCCATCGCAGGTGCCGAGGTAACGCAGGATCGAACGCAATTTCCGCAAATACGCGCCCGCTTCGTCGGGGCTGCGCATGTCGGGTTTGGAGACGATTTCCATCAGCGCCACACCCGCACGGTTCAAATCGATGAACGACTTGGTGGGGTGAATGTCGTGGATGGATTTGCCCGCATCCTGTTCCAAGTGCAGGCGTTCGATGCCCACCGTGCGCGATGAACCATCGGGCATATCGAGCACCAGGGTACCCTCGCCCACGATCGGCTGGTCGAACTGGCTGATCTGATAGCCCTGGGGCAAGTCGGCGTAAAAATAGTTTTTGCGCGCGAACACGCTGCGCTGATTGATTTTGGCGCGCAGGCCCAAACCCGTCTTCACGGCTTGTTCCACGGCCATTTC
>JAEUKL010000096.1 GCA_016793005.1 Rhodospirillaceae bacterium
CAATGAAACGGGCTGCGCCGTTCTTTGGGGAGCGATTCCGGCAGAATGAAAAACCCATAGGCTGCGTTAGCCATGCAGAGCCCCGCCGACACCCAGAACGGCATGCGCAGATCAAACCCCGCCAGAAAACCGCCGACCGCAGGGCCCACGACAAAGCCAAAGCCCCACGCAGCACCGATCATGCCAAAGCGTTTGGCGCGCTGATCGGGGGGTGTCACGTCGGCGATGTAGGCGTTGGCGGTGCCAAAGCTGGCTCCCATCACGCCTGCGATCAGACGCCCCACGAACAACCACGACACATCAGGCGCCAGCGCCATCAGTACGTAGTCGGCACCCAAGCCGAGCTGTGCCAGCAAAATCACGGGCCGTCGTCCGAAGCGATCCGACAACGCGCCCAGCACAGGCGACATGATAAACAGCATGAAGGCCCACATGGTGCCGAACAAACCCAATATCGTCGCCGCCGAAGCCGTGTCACCACCCTGCAAAGTCACCAACAGTTTGGGCAACACCGGGGCCATCACCCCATATGCAAGTGTATCGAAAACGACAGTAACGAGGATGAACCCAAACGTCGCGCGCGATGCGGAAGCTGTGGTCGCCGCAGGCGGTATGGCATCACTCATGCGTAAGCGGCTTCCCAAGTGGTTTTGTCAGGGGCCTTGTGGCCGGCATCGTTTCCGGCACGCCCGCACCCACATCAAACCACTGGCGGCCCATGGATTGCAATAAGCCGGTGACGCGCTCGACATCATAAAGGCTCTCAATCAGCCGATGAAAACGCGCGATCCGGATCACCCCCGGGCGGCGCATTCGTAAAGGCAACGTGGTGATCTCCTTGGTGATCACACGCCCTGAACTTGTCGCAAACCGGCTGACTTCCCAGATACCACAAGGCTGTGTTGCGGCTGCTCGTAACAAGGCTTCGTATGCGGAAACGACCTCTGACGGGAAATCGTTACGCACGCTTAAGCCGGTGATGTCCGAGCCCCAACTGGCCACAAGGCCGGTCCCGAATAGGGTGATGACGTTGTTACCGTCATCATCCATGTCGTTAAACGATATGTACGGCTGAATTTTCGGATGCGCCTGATCCAGGAACGCCGCCGAATTTGGCACAAGGTCAGTGCCCTCACGTAATTCCATCCAATGACGAACAAGGGCTTGCCCTTCGTCCGTCATGGTGGATGGAAGCGTCATTGAGGATGCCTTTTAGATGTCGGCATACTCGTGGGTTTCGGCTTTACCACCCGGATGCGTCACCGCCCCTTTGTGGGCATCACCTACAAGCTGCGCGTACTTCCACAAGGCGCCCGAGTTGTAATCGGTCTTCCGTGGCTTCCACTTTTTGGCGCGACGCTTCAGTTCGGCTTTGCTGACTTCCAGGTCGATTTTGCCTTTGACGGCGTCAATCGAAATGATGTCCCCATTCTTCACCAAAGCAATCGGCCCGCCGACGGCTGCTTCCGGGCCGACGTGGCCGATGCAGAAGCCGCGCGTGGCGCCCGAGAAACGCCCATCGGTAATCAGCGCCACTTTGTCGCCCATGCCCTGGCCGTACAGTGCTGCGGTAGTGGACAGCATTTCACGCATACCGGGGCCGCCGCGCGGCCCTTCGTAGCGGATCACCAACACTTCGCCTTCTTTGTATTTCTTCTTCGATACAGCTTCGAAAGCTTTTTCTTCGCTGTCAAAGCAACGCGCGGGCCCACGGAACACCTGGTTCTTCATGCCCGCCACTTTTACAATCGCGCCGTTCGGAGCCAGCGTGCCCTTCAAGCCTACCACGCCGCCGGTTTTCGACAGCGGGTTTGACAGCGGACGAATGACATCCTGATCGGTCGGGTATTTCACGTCCTTCAAGTTCTCGGCCAAGGTCTTGCCGGTGACAGTCATGCAGTCGCCGTGCAGATAGCCGCCATCCAGTAGGATTTTCAGCAGCACCGACACGCCGCCCACTTTGTACATGTCCAAGGCGACATAGCGGCCACCCGGCTTCAGGTCGGCCAAATACGGCGTCTTCTTGAAGATTTTGCACACGTCATCCAGATCAAACTTGATGCCGCATTCGTGCGCGATGGCCGGCAAGTGCAGGCCAGCGTTGGTGGAACCGCCCGAAGCAGCCACCACAACAGCTGCGTTTTCCAGCGACTTACGCGTGACGATATCGCGCGGGCGAATGTTTTTCGCGAGCAATTCCATCACCGCACGGCCCGAGGCGGCGGCGTATTCGTCGCGTGACTCATAAGGCGCCGGCGCGCCCGCTGAATTTGGCAGCGCCAAACCCATGGCTTCCGAGACGCAGGCCATGGTGTTGGCCGTGTATTGACCGCCGCACGACCCCGCCGACGGACACGCCACACATTCCAGGGCGTGCAAATCCGCGTCCGACATTTTACCGGCGCTATGCTGGCCAACACCTTCGAACACATCAACCACTGTGACGTCTTTGCCCTTGAACTTTCCGGGCATGATGGTTCCGCCGTACATGAAGACTGATGGAACATTCAAACGCACCATGGCCATCATCATGCCGGGCAAGCTCTTGTCGCAGCCGGCCAAACCCACCAATGCGTCATAGCAATGGCCGCGCATGGTCAGTTCAACCGAGTCCGCAATGGCTTCACGGCTGGCCAACGAACTCTTCATACCCTGGTGGCCCATCGCAATGCCGTCAGTGACGGTGATGGTGGTGAATTCACGCGGGGATCCACCGTTTTGTTTTACGCCCGCCTTCACGGCCTGCGCCTGACGGCTCAGCGAAATGTTGCACGGGGCCGCCTCGTTCCAGCAGGTGGCAACACCAATCAGCGGCTGGTGAATTTCCTGCTCGGTCATGCCCATGGCGTAGTAGTAGCTGCGATGCGGCGCGCGCTCGGGCCCTTCGGTCACATGGCGGCTGGGCAGCTTGGCTTTGTCGAACTTCAGTTTCGATTTCTTGTCGGAATCTAACGGCATGGCAGGCCTCTAAAACGTAAACAATTGTGCCGCATACATAGGGAATTGAGGGCCGAAAGGCTAGGCTTTCGTCGTGCTCGTTTCCGGAGCGGCTTCCAATGCCAATAGCGCGAAACTGGCCAGCCAATGCTCGCCCATGTAGTGGCCCGACACGTGGCCGAGGGCCGTTTCCATATGTTTTTCCGCCGTTTGCAGCGCCAAATTGCGCAGACCAGGGCTGTTTTGTAACGCACGCGCAAGGCCGCACCAGCACCACGCCCGCGATAAATTGAGGCCATCCAGATGCGCGATTTTGCCGTCGGTGCGGTCTGACACCGCGACAGGTGTGAATAAGGCGCTAGGTAATTTTCGCTCGAGGCCGGGCAAGAACAGCGCGAGCCATGCTTGAAACTCAAGGGCCGGTAAACCGCGACGCATAGCTTCGGCTTCCATCAGTGTCGGCGACAGAAAATCGCTGCCCGACGGCTCCCACGCCTGCGCGCCCACATCGGCGCCGTACCATTTCTGCAAACGTTCGGTCAGCAGTACGCGCAAAGTGTCGTCTTTGGATGCGTCGCAGTATTCAAATGTGAGCGCGAACGCAAAGGCCGTGTTGGCGTGCTGGCCGCTGCGATCAGGGTAATTGGCTAAGGGCAGATAATCTTTGAAGCGCTGCGCAAACATTTCGGCCAGGGGTTTCAACGTCGCGGCCCAAGGCTGCCCGTGTTGCGACAACTCCGCCCACAACATCAACAGCCACGCCCATCCGTAGGGGCGCTCGAACCCACGCGATTCAGAGCGTCGCAGGTAGGCGCACTC
This sequence comes from Rhodospirillaceae bacterium, assembly GCA_016793005.1. Classification (GTDB taxonomy): domain Bacteria; phylum Pseudomonadota; class Alphaproteobacteria; order Rhodospirillales; family Rhodospirillaceae. The sequence continues at coordinate 3,757 of JAEUKL010000096.1, forward strand.
GGCTTCGACGTTGGCCGGCGTGAAGGACGCGTTGAATAACGCGATCACATCTTTGCATTCAGGCCGGTTGGGAAACCGCCGCAACAGACGCGCCAGCGTCCAATAGCCGTGCACACAACTGTGCCAATCAAAACTGCCGTAGAAAATCGGGTGCTGCTGGCGCGGCGATTGGTTGTCGGCCCCACTGCCCCACACATGATCCAGCTTGTGTGGATATTCGCGCGTGACGTGGCTCAACGCAATTTGGGTAAAGCTCGTTGCAATGTCGGTTGTAAGGACGCGCGTCATCGGAACACAAACACGTACATGAGGATGATGTTGATCACCAGCAGCGGCAATGCCGTGGGGATTTGCGCTTTAATCACACCGTCACGGTCGGGCAACTGCAACAGAGCTGCGGGCACGACATTAAAGTTTGCCGCCATGGGCGTCATCAGTGTGCCACAGAATCCCGCCAGCATGCCGATGGCTCCCATCACAACCGGCGAGCCGCCGTACCCCTGCACGATCAGCGGCAAGCCAATCGCCGCTGCCATCACCGGAAACGCTGCAAAGGCATTCCCCATCAAGATGGTAAAGAACGCCATGCCCACACAAAACGCCACCACGGCCGCGAACTGATTTCCGGCAGGGATCACCGCGCCCATGAGGTCGCCGATCACAACCCCCACACCCGAGGCCGCAAACACCGCACCGAGCGAGGCCAGCATTTGCGGCAACAGCGCCGCCCAACCAACCGTATCCATGATGCGCCGTGCTTCTTGTAATGGCGCAAGCAATGGCGCGCGGAACCAGAAGAGCGCCAAGCCTGTGGCGGCCATGGCCCCCAGGGCCAATGAAATGAGTGTGGCTTGGCGTGGTTGAAACAGCGGCACGCCTGCGATGGCCACGTCTTTCAGCACCACGCCGCCCAGAAGCGCGATAGCGGGAATAAGGAGTGCTGGAATGAACAACTTATTGCCGCGCGCCTTGGCGAAGTGTTCACGCGTTGCGGTATCGGTGGTTTTTGGGGCCCCGCGCCCCAACACGTTAGACCCGCCGACACCAATGAGCGCGATCACTAATAGGCCATTCAGGAAATCGCCGAGGTACGAGCCGAACAAAAAACTTACCGCAACCAATGTCCAAAAGGCCGTGTTGCCCCAACGTTTCGCGTTGGCTGTGTCGCGCGCACTGAGCACGCTCAACGCCGCAAAAAATAATCCAGCCAAGATATACACGTGTTCCAGTGTGATCATGGCTGTTTCACACTGTTTGCAATCTTGGCGTCGAAGCGCACCAACCTGAAACCATGCACCAACGCCGCCGCAATGGCGGTTGGGATGGCCCACAGCGAGAGTTGTAGGGGCTCAACAAAAATGCCGTTCTGTTCCAAGACACCTTTGATCAGCAGAATAGACGCAATGGCAATGAAGATATCCTCGCCGAAGAACAGCCCCACGTTGTCGGTTGCAGCCGCATAGGCGCGGATCATGTAGCGCGTGTGATCCGGCAATTGGCCGTGCCTCACCTCGGCCGCACTCTCGGCCATGGGCGCGATGAGCGGGCGCACCATCTGCGGGTGCCCCCCCAAAGATGTGAGCCCCAAGGCCGAGGCGATTTGGCGCAGCAGCAGATACAGCAGCAACAGTCGCCCGGTCGTGGCATAGGTGATGTTGGCCATCAGCAACCGCGCGCGCTCTTGCAGCCCTTCGCGCTCAAGCAAACCAATAGCGGCCACCACCAGCCACACCACACTGACGTATCTGTTTTCGTTGAAAGCTTTTCCAAACAACGAAATGATTGCAACCACATCGAGGCCGCCCGCAAGCCCAGTCGTCAGCGCCGCGGCGGCAATCACCAGAAACGGATTGATGCGGGCGATGAAGCCCACCACCAGCACGGCGATGCCGAGCAGCGTTAACATGCGGTTTTCAACTCCGCAGCTGCGCGTTCAATCACATCGGTCCACGTGCGGCGCTGGGTTTGCCAGATCAGTTTCACGCTCGGATACCAGGGCGACACATCGTGGCCGACGAACCAGTACCAGGGCCGGCCTTCCACCAACGGCGTGAGACAGAGTGTGGGCACGTTCAGCGCGCCGGCCATGTGCACGGTCGTGTTGCTGGACGTAATGACCAGATCCATCGCAGCTACTTGCGCCGCAAAAGCATCGACATCGGCCACTGCATCCAATTCAGGATCGCGATAAATGTTGGAGTGCGCCGATGCATCCTTCGCCGCATCACCGTATTGCAGCGACACGAACCGCGCGCCGGTTTGATTTAATATAGGCCCCCATAAATCTAATGGGATTGATTTATCTTCCGACGCCAGCGTGCTTTTGCTGTGCCACGAAATGCCCACCAACGGCCCCTCACCTGGCAGCTTTGCATACCGGGCTTTCAGCGCCGCCACGCACGCGGGGTCGGCCTTCAGGTAACCCGCATGTTTTGGAAAGGCCGCCATGGTGGGCCGGAATGCCGGGCCGATTTCCGAGATCGAGGCCTGCACCTGCACGTCGCTTAAGTCGACGCGATTATAGGTCACATCCAATAACGACACCGCCAGCACCGACGGAAACGCGCGCTGGATCAGCGCCACCAGACGCGGCTCGCACGCAAACACCACTTTGCGCGCGGCGGCAATCACATCCGGCAGAAGGCTCGCTGCCAAAATTTGGTCACCCAAGCCCTGATCGGACCACACGAGGATGCCCAGGTCGCGCAGCGGGGTTACACCATCCCACAACCGTTTCTGCATGCCGCCATGCCAGCCCTTATGGGCGGGATTGGTTAAGCGCGCGCGGTAATCGGTCCAGCCGTCCACAAGGTGCCCGAACGCCAGCCGTGCTGCGCCCCGATTTTGCTTGGCCGCAGCATCGTCGGGGTTCAGATCGACAATCTTAGTGTAGTATGCCAGCGCATCGTCAAAACGGCCCTGAAACTGGCTCACCACAGCGAGATTGCTTAAAGGTGCGAGCATGCCCGGGTTCAGTGACAGCGCCACATCGAAACTGCGGGCCGCATTGCGCATCTGGCCCAAGTCCATCTGCACCATGCCCATGTCGTTCCACACGTCAGCGCTGTTGGGGTCCAACTCCAGCGCGCGCGAGAAACAGTCAGCAGCCTCTTCCGGCTGGCCGTTATTGTTGTAGTAGTGCCCCAGTTCCACCTCTTCCGCGGCTGTGCCGGGCCTGATGGCAAAGGCACTGCGCATACAGGCAATGGCGTGATCGAGGTCTTTCATCTTAACGTGTGTGCGGGCCAGGAACGTCCACGCGGCCGCATCATGGGGCAGCGATTGCAACGCCTCGCTGAGAAACTGTTTTGCGGCGGGATAGTCTTTTTTGATGAAGGCCACCCGCCCCCGCAGCAGTTTTAACTGCGCGTTCGCGGGATCAAGCGCCAGCCCCTCGCGCGCCAAGGTTTCGGCCACATCAAACGAGCCAAGACTAATGGCATCGCGAATGCCGCGCAGCAGAAGGTCGATGGTCGCCGCTAAAGGTGAAGGTGTCCCCGTCATGCGGCGCCTAATGTCGCTAGGCCGCGATGGGAAAACAAGCCCTAACCCATCAGTCTCTAACCGATGCGCGCAAGCGCTTCCGACAGTTTGGTCTTGGCTTCCACGGCCACGCGGCGGCGTTCGTGGTTTTCCTCGATGATCTCGGGCGGGGCCTTCGACACAAATGCCTCGTTGCCGAGCTTTTTGTCCACGGCTTCGATATCTTTCTCGGCCTTGGCGATTTCCTTTTTCAGGCGGTCGCGTTCCTTGGCCAAATCGATAATGCCTTCCAGCGGTAGCATCAGCGTGGTGTCGCCCACGATCACCTGAGCAGAGCCGCCCGGTGTGGGGGCATCAACCGCCGCAATCTCGGACAGGCGCGCATTGGCACAGATCAGTGCAGAGTGTGTCGCCAAACGCGCTTTCGCCACCGCGCTGGGCGACGTCACTTCGGCCTTCAGCATCTGGCCGGGCACGATGTTCATTTCCGAGCGCACCGAGCGGATGGATGAGATCACATCGATCACCCAATCAATCTCGGCTTCCGCTTCGGGGGCCGTGAGGCCCGCGTACGTCGGCCATTTGGCTTCAATCAGTTTATACGGGCGCGCGATGCCGTATTCCTGACCCAGCTTGTCCCACAGTTCTTCCGTCACAAACGGAATGATGGGCTGGCCGATGTGCAGAATCTGCTCGATCACCCAGGCCGCCGTGGCGCGGGTCTCAGCTTTGGCTTTTTCGTCGGTGCCTTGGAACACAGGTTTTGCAAATTCCAGGAACCAGTCGCAGAACGAACCCCACGTGAAGCGATACAATCCATCGGCTGCATCATTGAAGCGGTAGGCTTCAATCGCTTGCGCAACCGTGCTGGCCGCCTCTGCCGTCTTTCCGACAATCCACTTGTTCAGCGTTGTCGTCACTGACTTCGGATCAAAGCCCACTACAGGCTTGCACTCGTTCATCTGGGCAAAGCGCGTGGCGTTCCAGATTTTGGTGATAAAGTTGCGGTAACCCGCAATGCGCTGCTCCGACAGTTTGATGTCGCGCCCCTGTGCCGCCATGGCTGTAAGGGTAAAGCGCACCGCATCGGTGCCGTATTTGTTGCACAGGTCCAACGGGTCGAGCACGTTGCCCTTGGATTTGGACATCTTCTGGCCCTTCTCGTCGCGGACCAGGGCGTGAATGTACACGTCTTTGAACGGCACAATGCCTTTACCGTTCGCATCCTTCATGAAGTGCATGCCCATCATCATCATGCGGGCGACCCAGAAGAAAATGATGTCAAAGCCCGTCACCAACACATCGCCAGGGTAATAGCGCGCGAGTTCCGGTGTTTTGTCTGGCCAGCCTAAGGTCGAGAACGGCCACAGCGCTGACGAGAACCACGTGTCCAGCACATCCTCATCGCGCTTCAGCTCAACGTCTTTGCCGTAGTGTTTGTTGGCCGCAGCCTTGGCCGCGTCTTCGTCCAGTTCCACAAATACTTCGCCGTCGGGGCCGTACCACGCCGGAATTTGGTGGCCCCACCACAACTGGCGCGATATGCACCACGGCTGAATGTTGCGCATCCATTCGAAGAAGGTGTTTTCCCATTGCTTGGGAACGAAGCGTGTCTCACCCGTCTCAACCGCTTTGATGCACGGTTGCGCGAGTGTGTGCGCATCGCAGTACCATTGATCCGTCAGCCAGGGCTCGATCACAACACCTGAGCGATCACCATAAGGGATCGTCATGGCGTTATCTTCGATCTTCTCCAGCAGGCCCAACTCTTCCATCGCCTTCACGATTTTGTCGCGGGCCTTGAAGCGGTCCATGCCCTGGTAGTCGGCAGGCGCGTTTTCGTTCAGCTTGGCGTTCAGATCAAACACGTTGATCATCTCAAGCTTGTTGCGCTTGCCGACTGCAAAGTCGTTGAAGTCGTGCGCGGGCGTAATCTTCACCGCGCCCGAACCTTTTTCAGGATCGGCGTATTCATCGGCAACAATCGGGATTTTGCGGCCCACAATCGGCAGCACCACAAACTTGCCCACCAACGCTTTGTAGCGATCATCATCGGGGTGCACGGCAACGCCCGTGTCGCCCAGCATGGTTTCCGGGCGCGTGGTGCCCACAGTCACGAACGTATCGGCCATGCCATCGACGGGGTACTTAAAGTACCACATCTTGCCTTTCTGCTCCCGGTTCTCGACCTCAAGGTCCGAGATCGCGGTGTGCAGTTTCGGGTCCCAGTTCACCAGGCGTTTGTCGCGGTAGATCAGTTTCTCACGGTACAGATCCACGAATACTTTGCGCACGGCTTTGGACAAACCTTCGTCCATCGTGAAGCGCTCGCGCTTCCAATCGGGCGATGCACCCAGGCGGCGCAGCTGATGAATAATCATCCCGCCGGATTCAGCTTTCCATTCCCACACGCGATCCAAAAAGGCCTGGCGGCCCATGTCGCGACGGCTCAGGCCTTGCGCTTCAAGTTGACGCTCGACCACCATCTGGGTGGCGATGCCTGCATGGTCCGTGCCTGGTTGCCACAAGGCATCGCGGCCCGTCATGCGGTGATAACGGATCAGAATGTCCTGCAGCGTAAACGTCAGCGCATGCCCGATGTGCAAGCTGCCGGTGACGTTCGGCGGCGGCATCATGATGACGTAGGGCTTGTTGGTGCCCTTCTCGTTCGCGCCAAAGTACCCGCCCTGCTCCCAGGACTGGTACAGGCCTTCTTCCACGGCACCGGGTTCGTAATTTTTTTCGAGCATTCGCGCTGTTTTCCGCCAATTCAGGGGGTGGGTTTACCGGGGCCGCCGCCCGAGTGCAACCCGCGCCGCAAGCGGCAAATCCACTTGAGGCGCCAATGGCCTAGAGCCCATACAGCACCTGTACCGGGAGCCGATAAACTACCAGGGCTTATACGACAGCCGCGCCCAAACTTGAGGTAGGAAAAACATCAGCGAGTCAAAACTAAGTCGTTGTTTTTACTTTCAATTCATCAAAAAAGCTGAATATTCGCGTAATACTTGCGAACCCCGGTGTGGTGGGGTGCGTTCCAAAATGGATGGCGGCGAACAACCCGCCAAGACAAAGCCGGAACAGATTGCCGCAGATGAATGCGTTAGCGCTTCAAGACAACCCGCTGATCTCGCCCGAAGCCGCGGCGAAGTGGTTCCTCCATGACATGGCGGAAGTCTCGGGCTTTTTGTCGCTCGGCTTTCAGAACATGAGTCCGCTGTCGGTTTACGCCAGCTATCGCCCGATCCTGACCCAGCCAGATCCCTGGTACTACGCCGGCGTCGTCGCACTGGAAGTCAGCGCGGTAACCGATTTGTTCATGAAGGACGGCGCCGACGACATTCTGCGCGCCGTGTTCGAGCAGATGGACGGCATGATCGGTCGCGATAACGACGATGCCTCGCAACTGACGATGCTGTTGCTCGGCCGCCTGGGCATCGGCTCCGTGCTGATGGGCCGGCGCGTGCCCGAGAACATGATGTCACGCATCATGCTGCTGCTGCTCGGCAGCGAAAAGAACGCCAAAAAAATCATGCCGGACGACGGGGCACAGGAACAACTGAGGGCCGCTTTAAAATCGGGCAAACCGGTGTGGTGGAAAATGTTCGCGCGCCGCTACCGCCTCACCACTGCACCTGATTCCGCCATCGCCAGCCGCTTGACGATCCAAGTCACCAACAACCGCGACCGCCATCTGCCGACAGACCTGCCCACCGCCGCACAAGCCGGGCCCACACAGGCCGAACGCCTGATCAAGTTGGAAGCCCTACGCGTCGCCCTGCAAGAGGCCGAAATTGCCATGCCGGCGCCGTCGAATGATGGCGAAGAGACTGAAACATTCACCGACAATACGCCTGCGGACCACGTCCAAGGCCCCGTCAGCGAAGATGAAGTGTTGGTGGGCCTCAATGATGGCGTCAGCGGCAAGACCGACGACGGCCTGCCGTTGGACGATGGCACGCTTTCGCTGGAAGGCTACCGCGTCGACTAACGACGCTGCGCCACCGCCCCCTCTTCGAACGCGGCCAAGCCTTGGACACGCCAAGTGCTTTTCACTTTTCGCGCCTGCGGAAAATCCTCTAATCTCCGCGCCGATTAATCCTTCCTGAATTCACCTCAACGCGAAAGGTTTTCCTATGTCGCTCGGCCTCTACGACGTTTCCGTTCCCGCCTTCAACCGTGCTCTGAAAAGCGCGAAAACCATCCTGGCGAAAGCCGAAGCACATGCCACCGAAAAGAAACTCGACCCCAACGCGCTGCTGCTGTTCCGCCTGTACCCGGACATGTTCAACTTCACGCGCCAGATTCAGATGGTGACCAACATGGCCCAATGGGGCTGCGCGCTGCTGGCGGGCCAGGAACGCCCGAACTGGGGCGATGTGGAACCAACGTTCGCGGCCTTGAACGAGCGCGTCCAGAAAACCATCGACTTTGTCGCCGGCTTCAGCGCCGACCAGTTGAACGCCGCTGCTGATAAGCCGATCGAGTTGAAATTCCCGAACTTCGCCATGCCGTTTGCGTCGGGCACGGCATTTATCACCGAGTTCGTGCTGCCGAATTTGTATTTCCATAGCGCCGCCGCCTACAACATCCTGCGTCACAACGGCATTACGGTCGGCAAGTCGGACTTCTTGGCGCGCACTTAATCCACCAGCTCCTAAACCACCGCAGGTGTGATCGACGCGACGTTCACAACCGGACGAAAAAGAAGATCAACTTTCACGTGCTAGAACTAATGAACGCGCTGTGTGTATACACGCAGCGCGTTTTTTTCTGCCGCGTGTTCAACGCAAACAAATGAGTGTGAGTTCGTATTGTGGGCCGACTGGAAGCTTTTTTTGCTCACTGGCGGTCGTTGCCACGCGCGGGCGTATTGCCAAGTTTGCGTGACTACCTCGATCACCCTCATCCTGATATTCAGCCCTGGACCATGATCCTGGACGTCGACCCCACAGGCTTGCCGGTGCGCCTGTTCGGTGCAGGCCTGGCGGAGTTTGCAGGGATGGATGGAACCGGATTGGATTTCACCTGGGCTGCGCCCGAAGACCAGCGGGCACAGTTGCTGGCGCGCGATACGCTGTGCGCAACGCATCCTTGCGGCCTGCGGCTTGGCATGCTTGCAACCACCAACAATGGCCGCACCTTCGTCAACAATGTGATGGTCCTGCCCGTGACACGCAGTGCTAGCGCATACTCCCTGGTCCGCGTATCCGATGTCGGACCGGTGGTTGCGTTGGAAGACGCGGTCAAACCCATGAGCGTGAAAAACTATACCCTGGCTGAATGGGTCGACATTGGCGCAGGCACGCCAACAGCACTGCCGTGGTTTGAGGGATCGTCTAAAACCTGAAAGCGCGAGGCCTGTGCGCGCCAAGAAAAAACCCGGTGAACACTGTCACCGGGTTTTGAGTTCGCGTTCCAAAAAACGCTGATGGAAATGCTGTATAGCGGCTACATGGTTTCCGAACGGTTTACGATGCGCTCGATTTCTTGTTTCACAATGCGCTCGACCATGTAGGGCAAATTCGTATCCAGCCAGTGCTTCAACACCGGGGTGCAGATTTCGCGGACCAATTGCTCCAACGTAATCCCAGAGTTCCCCAAAGCGATGGCGCGTTCACGCGCAACAGCCTGGGCAAGACCGGCAATCGAAGCCCCTGCCGCTTGCGCGGCCGGATCACTGACAAGGTACTGTTGCGGGTACGGCTGCTGATACTGCTCCTGATACATCGGCTGCGGCTGCGGCTCGTACATCGGCTGCTGCGGCACCTGCTGCTCAACAGACAGTTCCAGCGGTTCGGGCTCGGGGTCCACAGCCGTGATATCGGGGCCGGGCTCTTCCGGGAGCTCGTCAAAAATTGATGGGGCCGGTTCGGGCTCAGGCTCGGCCAGCGCCATCACTGGCTCAGGCTCGGGTTCCGGCTCGGGTTCAGGAATTACGGGTTCCGGCTCGGGTTCCGGCTCAGGCTCGGGCTCCGGCGGTGGCGGCGGAGGTTCGGCAGCCTTGGGTGGCGGCGGAGGCGCAGCCTTAGGCGGCTCAGGCTTTGCAGCCTCGCCGTCATCTTCCGATAGGATCTTTCGAATGGAGGCAAGGATGTCCTCCATCGATGGTTCTTGTTGACCGTCAGCGCTCATAAGCCGACCACTCCCCGCGGCGTTGTGCCGCTTTCTTTGAGAGTGACATAGGGCACAACACTTAACAATTCTCTAACAGAGTCAGGCCCTTAACGCAAAACCAGCCGCGTTTGCCACATTTCAGGGGGTATTTTAGCACAAAAAGCGCCGTTTACGTCCTTTTGGGACTCAACTGCCGCTCGAACGGCGCTGATTATTTTCCGGTGCTATTTTTTCCCAGCCTTGGCGTCGGCCTCGGCATCCTTATTGCCGCCGAAAGCCTGGTACTTCACGTCATCAAAGTGCGCGCTCGGGTCATAGACATCGACTTTCAACCCGATGTTCTGAGCCGTGAGCTGGCCCAACGCCGACAGCAGTTGGTACGAGGTCGTGATCTGGTTGCTTTCCGCCGTCACTAGGTTGACCCGGGCATTCAGCAGTTCCTGCTCGGCATCGAGCACGTCCAGAACCGTACGCGACCCCACTTCCGCTTCACGCTGCACGCCTTCCAGCGCGATCTCGCTGGCTTTGATCTGCGAGCGCAACGATTCCAAGCTGGCGGTGGCGGACTGATACGTCTCGAAGGCGGCCGTGGAGGTTTCACGTGCATCGTCACGAGCTTGGTCAGCTTCAAGGCGGCGTTGGCCGGCCTGGTGCTTGCTTTGACGCAAGCGGGCGTACTCGGCCCCCGACTGATACAGCGGCACTGTCAGCACGGCGCGCGCCTGGGCGGTCTCGGCTCGGCTCACGTCAGCGACGGTGTTCCAGCCTTTCTGATACGACGCTTCCAGTTGCACGGACGGCAGAAGGTCAGAGCGCGTCACGTCGATTTGATCTTGCGCCGCTTCCGCTGTGTAATTGGCGGCCACAAAAGCCGGGTTATTCTTGAGGGCCAGCGACACGGCCTCTTCGGCGGTTGCCGGCAAGCCCTTCGCGGCCGGCGGCGGCGTTAAAGTTTCAGGCGCTTTACCGACGTTGTTCTGATAGGCCGCGCGCGACTTCTGCAAGTTGCCTTCGGCGGTGATCAGATCGGCCTTGGCACCAGCCAAACGCGCTTCAGATTGAGCAACGTCGGTCCGGGTGATTTCACCGACGCGGAAGCGGTCATTGGTCGCATCAAACTGGCGGGTCAGCACCTGCACGTTATTCCGGCGCAATTCGACGACGGCCTGATCGCGCAGCACGCCCACATAAGACGTCACCGCTTCCGTCAGTACTTGCGCTTCGCTGGCTTGCAGGCGCGCACGTTGAGCTTTCACATTGGCATTGGCTTGCGAGGTCGCAGCCACGGTTCCAAAGCCATCAAACAAAGGTTGCACAAGCTGCGCCGCGGCGGTCTGCGACGTTCGCAGCGTCGTACCGCCGCCAAACACCGCGCCGCCCGTACCATTGCGGATAATGTTGGTCTCAGAGCGCGTCCGCGCCACGTTGCCGTTTAAGTTCAGGCTGGGGCGCCAGCCTGACAGCGCGATTGGCACGCTTTCATCGACAGAGCGCAAGGCCGCACGAGCCGCCAGCAGCGTTGGGTTGTTTTGATAGGCCATGGCCAAGGCCTCTTCCAAGGTCTCGGCCTGGGCAGGGACCGCACCCGCAAGTGCCACCCCCGTCAGTGCAACACTGGCCAGAAGCACAGCCTTCAGTGTTTTCGACAACAACGTAACCCGTCCGTTCATCGGACACTCCATTTCTTTGCAAAACGCATTCACTATGAGCGGATTAAGTAGCCGAAGGTCCGGCCCGCATCTACCCAAAATCGGTAACCCTTTGTGACACTTAGCCCGTCAGATGACATACGCAAAATGCATATGCCCTGGTTCATTTAATGGCGCCGGATTGTTCTGCCCTGAGCTAGGACAATGTGCCTGCGCGCACTGACCATTTAGCTCGCTTGAACTATCAGTAATAGGCTTCAAGCTATTGTAAAAAAAGATAATTAGAACACAAATCCAGGTTGCTTTTGGAACCCCGGCAGAACCGGCGTAGCCGCATCGAATTCCGTGCGATGACCAAAGGCATTCCCTGAACGGGTGATCAACGTGGCGCGTCCAACGGGGCCTTCGGCGACAATAGCGACCAAGCGTCCGCCATCAGCCAGTTGGTTCTTCAGCGCCTCGGGCACTGAAGATACCGCGCCATTGATGAAAATCACGTCGAAGGGCCCCTGCTCCGGCTTGCCGCGTGTCGGCTCGCCCGACACCACGGCCGCATTGTCGACCGAAAGCTCCGTCAGCACTTTGGCCGCCCACGCCACCAGGTCGGGCTCGCTTTCCACGGCCACAACCGAGCTAGCCATGCGCGCTAAAACAGCGGTGGAATAACCGGTTCCAGCGCCAATCAGGAGCGCGCTGTCGGTGGTTTGGATATCGGCCAGTTGCAGCAGCCGCGCCAAAACCATGGGCTCCATGATCACACGGCCTTTGCCAATGGGCAGATCTTCATCCACATAGGCGAATTGACGTTGCTCGGGGGCCAGAAACTTTTCGCGCGGCACGGCTTCCATGGCCTCGATCACCAAGGGGTCCGTGACCCGGTTGGTTTTGATCTGGCTGACAACCATATTGTGGCGCGCGGCGGCGAAGTCCATGTGAGGGCCCCAAATCCCGAGATTCCAAGCTTTCCGTTTATAAGCGCCAAGGCGTTGAAAAACAACGCGTCAGGTGACACAAAAAAGGTATGCTCGGGGTGCTTGACCCCTTAAAACCTCCCCTCTATAAACCGCCTTCCTTTCGCGGGCCCGATTGTTACAGCACCGGGACCTCAGAAGGGAATGCTGAGGGCGGCCATCATCGTTCTGCAAAATGGCCCTTAAGGCCGAGTGGTAGAGTGGTCATGCAGCGGACTGCAAATCCGCGTACGTCGGTTCGATTCCGGCCTCGGCCTCCAACCCTTGCAAGGTTGATACGTAAGTAACTGGTCCGGCGTAGCTCAACGGTAGAGCAATCGGCTGTTAACCGATAGGTTACAGGTTCGAGCCCTGTCGCCGGAGCCATCTTACAAAACCCCATTAAAATACGTTCGAAATAGCAGCGTGCAAATATCGTTGCCGCGCACTGCTATTTTCGCCGCGCAGATGATCCTGATCGTCCGCCCGAATGCTTTCGCACACAATGAAGGTCGGCGCTGAACTCATCATTGATCGCGGCATGATTGATGGCGGCATGGAGCTCTGAGCATTCGCCCCCTGACATGCAGGACTGAGCAAAGGCGCCACGGTTTACTCAGGCCGGGTACGACTCCTCTGG